>JBPEXK010000014.1:0-18468 GCA_052031745.1 Marinobacter sp.
AATGCCATCACCGTGGTGATTGCCCTGGGTGGCTCCACCAACGCGGTGCTGCACCTGCTGGGCATGGCCAGCACCATCGGCGTCCGGCTGGAGCTGGAGGATTTTGTCACCATCGGCAAACGGGTGCCGGTGCTGGCGGACCTGCGCCCGAGCGGCCACTACATGATGTCGGAACTGGTGGCCATCGGCGGCATCCAGCCGTTGATGAAGATGCTGCTGGAGCGCGGACTGCTGCACGGGGACTGCCTGACTGTTACTGGCAAAACCCTGGCCGAGAACCTGGCCCAGGTGGAGGCCTACCCGGAGGGCCAGGACATCATTCGCGCCTTCGATAATCCCATCAAGGCCGACAGCCACCTGCGTATCCTGTACGGCAACCTGGCGCCCACCGGTGCGGTAGCCAAGATTACCGGCAAAGAGGGCACCCACTTCACCGGCCGGGCCCGGGTCTTCCATTCGGAAGAAGAGGCTCAGGCCCGGATTCTTGATGGCACCGTGGTCGCGGGCGACGTCCTGGTGATCCGTTACGAAGGCCCGAAGGGTGGTCCGGGCATGCGGGAAATGCTGAGCCCGACCTCGGCGATCATGGGCAAGGGCCTGGGCAACGATGTTGCCCTGATCACCGATGGCCGGTTCTCCGGCGGTAGCCACGGTTTCGTGGTCGGCCACATCACACCGGAGGCGGCCGAGGGCGGCCCCATTGCCCTGGTGGAGACCGGCGACACCATCACCATCGATGCGGTCAGCAACCGGATTGAGCTGGACGTCTCGGCCGAGGAGCTGGAGCGTCGCCGTCAGAACTGGCAGGAGCCGCCGTTGCGGTTCAAGCGCGGTGTACTGGCCAAGTACGCGCGCACGGTCAGCTCGGCGTCCAAGGGGGCGGTTACGGATTTGCCATGATTGCCCGAGGTTGAACCGGGGCTGGTATAGTAGCGCCCGCACACTAAGTATCCGATTTGATTCGGGCGGAGGCGCCGCCCGGATCACGTCATTGTCGACAGGAAAGAACGATTTTGAGAACCGCAGTTGAACGCCCGTCCGCGCGCGAGGTGTTGTCGTCGATTGTTTGCCTTCTGCTGTTGGCCTGGCCCCTGGCGGTGTCGGCCCAGCAAGGTCCGAACCTGGCCTCGGTCAATGCCGCAGTGGCCATGGCCGATGACAACGGCCTGGTGTTTGGAAAACACGCGGATCGGCCGGTGCCCATCGCGTCCCTGACCAAGGTCATGACCGCCCTGGTGGTGCTGGATTCGGGGGTGCCACTGGACGAATGGCTGAGGTTCGAGAAGCGTCACACCCCGGCGGCGGCCAATGCCTACACCCGGATTCGGGTTGATTCGGAAATGCCGCGCTCGGCGGTGCTGCGCATCGCCCTGATGTCGTCGGAGAATTTCGCCGCCTACACCCTGGCACGGAGCCACCCGGGCGGCTTCGATGCCTTCTTGGCCGCGATGAATGCCAAGGCGGCGGAACTCGGCATGACCAACACCCGGTTCGTCGACCCCACCGGGTTATCGGTGGACAACGTGGCCTCGGCCGCGGATCTGGTCAAGCTGGCGAAGGCGGCGGCCAAGCACCCGGAGATTCGCGAATACTCCACCACCGGCTACTACCGGGCCTGGTTTCGCAATCCGCGCTACAGCCTGTCGTTTGGCAACACCAACGCCTTGGTCCACCGGGACAGCTGGGGCGTGACTTTGAGCAAGACCGGCTACCTGACCGATGCGGGCCGGTGCCTGATGATGATTTCACAGATGAATGGCAAGCCGGTGGTTACCGTGCTGCTGGACTCGCTGGGAACCCGCTCGCCCATGGGCGATGCCGGCCGGATCAAACGCTGGCTGGACACCGGGGCCCAGGGCCAGGTCGCCAAAGCGGCCAGGCGCTACGAGCAGGCCAAGAACGCGGCCTACGCTGCCGCCAACGAAAACGCCGTCAAGACCAACTGACGCCCACAGGAACCCGAGCCGTCATGATCCAGATTCTCACCACCGGTGGCACCATCGACAAGGTGTATTTCGACGCCAACAGCGCCTTTGAGGTTGGCCAATCCCCGTTGCCCGAGCTGCTGGCCGAATCCAACATCCACGAAGGCTTTCGTATCCGGGAGCTGTTGCGCAAGGACAGCCTGGAAATGACCGACGCCGACCGCGAGCTGGTGCTGCAGGCCGCGACCGAGACCGATTGCGAGCGCATCATCATTACCCACGGCACCGACACCATGGCCGACACGGCTGCGGTGCTGGCGCAGCTGACCAACAAGACCATCGTGCTGACCGGGGCCATGCAGCCGGCCCGGATGCGGCGCACCGACGCCCTGTTCAATATCGGCTTTGCCTGGTCAGCGGTGCAGTTGCTGTCGCCGGGGGTCTACATCGCCATGAACGGCGAGGTGTTTGAGGCCGGCTCGGTGCGGAAAAACCTCAAGGCCCAGCGTTTCGAGCGCACCTGAGTTCGACTCAAGCCTTACCCACGGACGCCACTTCCTCGGGCGTCAGTTCGCGAAACTCGCCCGGCGCCAGCTCCGGATCCAGGGCAATGGCGCCGATGCGGCTGCGATGCAGCGCCTGAACGTGGTTGCCCACAGCCGCCAGCATCCGCTTGACCTGGTGGTAGCGCCCTTCCGCAATAGTCAATTCAATCAGACACGCCTCCACCACCCGAACTCGGGCCGGCCGGGTCGGACTGGGGTCATTGCGCAGCAGCACTCCCGCCTCAAGTTGGCCGACGGCGTCGGTGGTGATCGGCTCGGCCAGGCTGACCCGATAGGTTTTCGGGCATTCGACCCGGGGCGAGGTCAGCCGGTGCGACCATTGGCCGTCCGTGGTCAGCAGCAACAGCCCGGTGGTGTCCAGGTCCAGTCGGCCCGCAATGTGCAGCCGATGGGCCAGGTCGCCGGGCAGTAGATCCAGGGCGGTCGGGTGCTCGCTGTCCTGGGTGGCACTGACCACCCCTGCCGGTTTATTCAGCATCAGGTAGCGTTCGCCGGGCAGCTGGCAGGGCTTGCCGTCCAGGGTCACCCTGACGGTGAGCGGAATTTTGGTGTTCGCCGAGGTGCAGGCCTCGCCGTCGACTTCGACCCGTCCGGCGCCGATGGCGCGTTTGGCCTCCTTGCGAGACAGCTCGGTGCTGGCGGCGATGAACTGGTCCAGCCGCACCGCCATCAGCAGCTTTGACCCGGGGCCGGGGTGGCCAGATCCGCCAGGCAGAGAGCCTGAGTTTTCCCGGTGAGCCGGGCCCAGAGCAGGCCCAGGGTTTGGGGGTCCAGGGATGGGCGCGGGGTGCGGCTGCTGGTCAGTGGCTGCAGTTCATCGCCGGTCTGGCGTGCCAGCACGAAGGTGAACGGATGAGCGCCGGGAATGCCGAGGCGAATGTCGGTGGCGGTCACGCGGTTGTCCTGGGTGCCGTATTCGAGGAAACCGCGGGTAAACCATTCCAGTCGTTGGGCCTCGGGAAACGCCGACAGCGCCCGGGCCAGGTCCGGACGACGGGGGAAGTACTCCAGGTTCAAAGGGGCGTCGCCGTCGAAGAAACCAGTCACGATCTCCACGTGTTCGCGCTCGGTCAGCGCGGTCGCGCGCCAGAGCACGGTATTGAAGGGCATCGGCTGCACCAGCACCCGGGCGTCCTGCAGGCCGGCGTCGGCCAGGGCCGGTTGGACCCGCTCGGTGATGATTTGCTGGGCAAACAAGGTCCAGCCCAGGTACAGGGTCGACACTGCCAGACCGGCGGCCAGGGCGCGGGGCGCTGCCGGACGCAACAGGAACACCAGGCAACCGGCGAGCAGCGGCAGCGTGTACAGGGGGTCAATGATGAAGATGCTGCTGAGTGCCACCGGCGTGCCCAGGGGCCAGAAAATCTGGGTGCCGTAGGTGGTGAAACTGTCCAGCAGCGGGTGCGTCACTAGTACCAGCAGCGTCAGGGCCAACCAGCGCGGAAATCCGAGCGTCGGGCGCCAGCGCCAGAGCGCCGCTGCCAGCACGATGGCCAGGGGAATCAACACGAACAGCGAGTGGGTGAAGCCTCGGTGCTGGGTAAAGTTGGCCACCGCTGACCCGTAATCCAGAATCACGTCCAGATCCGGCAAGGTGCCCAGGGCGGCGCCCGTGATCAGGGCGGTTCGCCCCAGAGTTTTACCGGCGACGGCGCCTGCGATCGAGGCGCCCAGAGCCATTTGGGTTATAGAGTCCATGGTCGGTTACTGGTTGGTCTCGATCCCCAGTTGCTTGAGCACGGCCTGGCCCGGGTAGCCGTCCGCAATCAGGCCGGCCGCGGCCTGGTATTTGCGGATCGCGGAGCGGGTGCCGGAGCCGATGATGCCGTCGGGTTTGCCGCTGTCGTAGCCGCGCTGGTTCAGGCTGCGCTGCAGGTCCAGAATGGCGGCCCGGGACAGGGCGGGCAGGTCTTCCGGGGGCGGGTTCTGCAAGCGCCCGGCGCCGGCGACCCGGTCGGCCAGATGGCCGACCGCAATGGCGTAGAACTCCGAGCGATTCCAGCCCATGATCACCTTGAAGTTGTGGTAGGCCAGGAACGCCGGGCCCTCATGGCCCGCAGGTACCACCAGGGCGGCGTCGATGGGTTCGTCTGCCAGCGGTTTGCCGAAGGCATCGGTGATACCGAGCTGGCGCCACTTGCTCAGCGGTAGCCGGCGGCCATCGGCCAGGGCGTAATCGAACTGGTCCGGCAGAAGCACTTCCCGGCCCCAGCGGTAATCCGGGTTCCAGCCCATGGACTCGAGAAACTTGCCGGCCGACATCATGGCATCCGGCAGGCTGTTCCAGAGATCCCGCTTGCCGTCGCCGTCGGCGTCAACCGCGTGTTTGAGGAAGACGGTGGGCATGAATTGCACGTGGCCCATGGCGCCGGCCCAGGAGCCTTCCATCTGCTCGGCGGGAATGGCGCCCTCGTCGATGATCCGCAGCGCGGCAATGAGCTGTTCGGTGAAGAAACTGCTACGCCGAGGATCACAGGCCAGGGTGGTCAGGGCACTTGGCACCGACATCTTGCCGAAGTAACTGCCAAAGTTGGTTTCCAGGCCCCAGAAGGCCACCAGGTAGGGCGCCGGCACCCCGGTCTCTTCGGTCACCCGGTGCAGCAGGTCGCTGTGTTGCTCGAGCAGCTCCCGGCCCTTCTCGATCCGGTCGGCGTTGACCCGACGGCCCAGGTAGTCGGCGAAGGTGGTGGTGAACTCCGGTTGCCGGCGGTCCAACTCGATCACCCGGTCCAGGTGCTCGACACTGGCGAGCACGTCGCTGGCGGTGTCGCGACTGACCCCGGCGGCAATGGCCCGGTCCTCGAGCTGGGCCTTGCACTGGCCGAAGGCCTCGGGCTGGTGGACTGAGCTGGTGTCCTTGTTGTCCTGGCCGGCTGCGGGCAGGGCCAGGGTGGCTAACAGACCGGTGAGCGAGAGGCGGTACACCTGACTTCGTGACGGCAGAATCCTTGCAAACGCGTTCAGCACACAAAACCTCGGCACAATTACGATGATGAGAAAATCCAGGCGACCATGGTAGCGCGTTTTCAGGGCGCAGAAATACCGCACCAGGCCCTTCCGAGTGACAATTGTTTAACGTCTGGGTTCCGTGTTTTGGATCACCGGATCGGGTTTGTGGTCTTTTTGTTGCTGCGGGGTTTCCGGCGCGGAGCTTTGTTCTATAGTGAGCCGATAACTTTGGCTTGTGGATAACTTAGGGTTGGAGCGATGGCAACGCTGAAAGCGCTGGTGGTAGACGATGCCAGCTTTGTACGGGACCTGGTAAAACGAACGGTGCGACAGCGTTTTCCGGTGATCGAGACCACCGACGCCCAGAACGGTCGCCGGGCGCAGTCGCTGATGTCGCGCACCGCCTTCGATCTGGTGCTGTGCGATTGGGAGATGCCGGAGATGTCCGGGCTGGAGTTGCTGCAGTGGATGCGCCAGCAACCGCAGTATCAGAAGGTGCCGTTCATCATGATCACCAGCCGGGGTGACAAGGACCACGTGATCGAAGCGGTCAAGGAAGGGGTGTCGGAGTATCTGGGCAAGCCGTTCAGCCCCGAGGGCCTGAGCAAGAAAATCATCAAGGTGATGGGCGCCAACCTCAAGCGCGCCATGGATCGCAGTGGCAAGTCCCTGGATGGCCCGGCGGACGCGTTCAAGGAATCCGCCGCGTTGCTGACCCAGAAGCGTGAGCCGGCCCAGCAGCCTGCGCCCGCGCAGCCGGCGTCTGAGGCGACCTCGCCCCTGTTGGCCGGTGCCCGTCCGGAGCCGGCCCGCGCACCGACTCGGGCGCCGGTGACGGTGGCCTCGGTGCGGTTCGCCGACAGCACGCTGAAATCGGTCATCAAGGACATCAACCTGACCGAGGTCCGGGTGCTGGCGAAGCGGGACCAGGCGTTTCCCGGCATTCTCGATCAGGCCGTGGTCGATATTGAGATCGGCGAGGGGCAAATGGCCCGCCTGAACGGCTACGTGCACCAGCTGCAGGCAGTGGACAAGCGCCAGGACACGGACTTTGTCAGCGTCACGATCCGCTTCGTCGATGAGGATCCGAAGAAACTCGAAGACCTGTCCCGCTTCATCGCCCGTTTCCGGGCCGGCGCCCGCTAGTCGCGCCGGAGCCCGGCTGGCTCAGGCGTCAGAATCGTCGGTCTCGGGTACCCGTTCAACCAGGCGTTCGCGGGGGAAATGGCAGACGAACTCGCTGCCCGAGCCGATGTTGCTGTGGATATCCAGGGCGCCATCGTGGTTCAACAGCACGTGCTTGACGATGGCCAGGCCCAGACCGGTGCCCCCGGTATCCTTGTGGCGGCTGGGGTCGGCGCGATAGAACCGCTCGGTCAGGCGGGGAATGTGGATGGGGTCGATGCCGATGCCGGTATCCTTGACTGACAGGTGCGCGCCGTCCCGGTCGGTGTACCAGGTAATGGTGATTTTGCCCTGGGCCGGGGTGTACTTCACGGCGTTAAAGACCAGGTTGGAGAAGGCGCTACGCAGCTGACTCTCGTCGCCCCGCAACAGGCGCCGGTCTTTCACCTCGATAGCCAGCTGGTGTTGCTGGTCCCCGCTGAGGGCCTGGGCATCGTGGCAGATCTGCTTCAGCAGGGCTTCCACATCGGTCAGGCTGTCGTGCACGGTCTGTTCGCCGGTTTCAATTTTTGACAGCAGGATCAGGTCGGTGATCAGCGCTTCCATGCGTGATGACTGGGCCGACATGGTGGTGATAGCGCGGCGCCATTTCGGAGGCAGGTCGTCGGCGTTGTCCACCAGGGTTTCCAGGTAGCCGCTGATCACCGTCAGGGGTGTTCGCATCTCATGGGAGACGTTGCCGACAAAGTCCCGGCGCATTTGTTCCAGCTGGTACAGGCGGGTGACGTCCTTGGCGACGATCAAGCGGTCGTCGTCGCCAAACAGGCTGATCTGGATCTGTAAGTGGATGTGGGGCTTGGCCGGCGAATGGATTTCCAGCGGCTCCCGGTAATCCCGGGAATCGAAATAGCTTTTGAACGCCGGCGTACGGATCAGGTTGTGGATGAACTGGCCGTGGTCGGTGGTGCGGCGGAGTCCCAACAGGTATTCGGCCGAACCGTTCCACCACTCCATGGCGCCCCGGTTGTCGGTCATGACCACGCCGTCGCGCATGGCATTGGTGGATTCCTGGACTCGATTGACCTGGGACCGGAGCCGATCCTGGGTGGTCAGGTGGGTCTGATGCAGCTTGTGCAGCTGATCGAAGACATCGCCCCAGAGCCCAACGCTGGAAGGCGCCTCATCCGAGGCACTGGGGTTACGGAGCCACTGATAGAGACGGCGAACCTGCGCCAGGGTCCACCAGAAATACACGGCCAGGGCGACGGTAAAACCGTAGACCGGGCTGCCAAAATACAGGCCAATGAACGTGGCGCCAATGAGTCCGGTAATGATCAGTCGGACGTGCCGTGACCAGTTGTTTTGCATCAAACGCTGCCTTGTTTGGTGGCCGGAGCGGATGCCCGGGGACTGATCAGGCGGCCCTGGTCGAGAACCGGTAACCTGTCCCTCTCACCGTCTGGATCAGGTGGTCGTAACCCTCTCCCAGTGCTTTGCGCAGCCGACGGATGTGGACATCGACGGTGCGTTCTTCTACGTAAACGTTGCCGCCCCAGACTTGGTCCAGAAGTTGGGAGCGAGTATAAACCCTTTCCTGGTGCGTCATGAAGAATTGCAGCAGCCGGTACTCGGTCGGGCCCATGGTCAGGGCGCCTTCCTTGGTGGTCACCCGGTGGCCGATCGGGTCCAGGGTGAGGCCATCCACCTCGATGGGGCTGTCGACGCCGGGCGGGGTGGCCCGACGCAGCACCGCCTTCAGGCGCGCCACCAATTCCCGGGGGCTGAAGGGCTTGGTGATGTAATCATCGGCGCCCACTTCCAGACCCTGAATCTTGTTGTCTTCTTCCACCTTGGCGGTGAGCATGATGATCGGGATGTCGGCGGTCGCCTCTTCTTTTTTCAGGCGCCGCGCCAGTTCGACCCCGCTGGTGCCCGGCAGCATCCAGTCCAGCAGGACCAGATCGGGCTGTTTGTCGACGATCAGGGCATGGGCTTCTCGGGCATCCGCTGCCTCTATGTAGTCGTAATCCGCCATTTCGAGGGCCACGGCGATCATCTCCCGGATCGGTGCCTCGTCATCGACGATCAGGACGGTTTTTCCAGACATAAGCTAAACCTGTGTCAGACCTTGATGGGTTGCAGCCTTATTACAGCGACATTTTATGACAAGTATATGACAGGCTCAGGGGATCATCAGGTCGATCACCAGGCCGGTAAATACCGCAAATCCGGCCCAGTTGTTGTTCAGGAACGCCTTGAAACAGCCGTCCCGGGCGCGTTCCCGCGCCAGGAATTGTTGGTAGATAAACAGGCAGGCCATGGCGACCAGGCCCAGGTAATACACCGTGCCCAGCTCGGCCTGATTGCCGATGATCATCAGGATGATCACCACCATGGTTTGCAGGATGGCGATGATGGCCCGGTCGGCCTCGCCAAACAGGATCGCGGTGGACTTGATGCCCACCTTGAGGTCGTCGTCGCGATCGACCATGGCGTAGAAGGTGTCGTAGGCCACGGTCCAGAGCACGTTGGCGGTGAACAACAGCCAGGCCATCTGGCTGATGCTGCCGGCCTCCGCGGCCCAGGCCATGGGGATGGCCCAGGAGAAGGCGGCGCCCAGGAATAACTGGGGCAGGTGGGTGTAGCGCTTCATGAAGGGATAGATGAACGCCAGCAGCGCACCGCCGAAGGACAGGTACAGAGTCAGGGTGTTGGTGAACAGCACCACCATCAGGAACGAGATCAGGCACAGGCCGGCGAACAGCGCTACCGCCTCCCAGGCCTTGATCCGCCCGGCCGTGAGCGGCCGGTCCTGGGTGCGTTTCACGTGCTTGTCCCAGTCCCGGTCGGCAAAGTCGTTGATGGCGCAGCCGGCGGCGCGCATGAAGAACACGCCCAGGGTGAACACGATGACATTGCCCAGGCCCGGACTGCCCTCGCCGGCGAGCCAGAGTGCCCAGTAGGTAGGCCACAGCAGCAGCATGCTGCCGATGGGACGATCGATTCGCAGCAACCGGGCGTAGTCGGCAAGCCGGGTCTGGATATGATCGGGCATGGCGTTCATGAGCATAAGCTGGGTCCGCTGGCGGTGACTGATACGGGCACGGGTGTGCTGCCGGGATTATAGCCAGGGCCGGGTGGCGGATGAAAGGCTGGGGCCTGAGCCCAGACCCAGCCCAGGGCCCCGGTCAGCAGTACAGGCTGGGCAGCAGGTATTCGCCCACCAGCAGGCAGTGGCGGCCGTGGCAGAACATGGAGCGTCGGGCCAGTTTCGGTTGCCCGGCCACTTTGCCGGCACACAGGCCGGTCTCCAATGGGCCCCGTTGCCAGTCCGGGCTGCTGAACAGGTAGGCGCCCAGGGGGCGGTTGCCGAGGTGGCGCAGGCGCCGGCCACGCCCGGCCAGACAGGCCAGCGGGATGATGGTGCGGGCCAGCACCCAGGGGGTGCCGTCGCCGCACAGCCGCACTTCCCGGATCCAGGCCCGTTGCCGGGCTGGAATGCCCAGCTGTTTGGCTTCTTCCCGGGTCGGCACGGCAAAGCCCTCGTGTTGGACTTCGACGTGGAACGACTCCGCGCATCGGCTTTGCAGGGCGCGGGTAAAGGAGCCCTCGACCTGCAGCCAGTGCCGGGCCGGGCCATGGACCTGCGCATCGCGCAGCCCGGCGGCGGCCAGGGAGCGGTACCAGTGGGTCGGGGGGATGGTCAGGGCGCGCTCGCGTAGGGCGGTTAGCTGTGCGCCGGAATCACAGGCCTTTGACGGCATAAATACCTGGCGCGTTGCGCCAGTAACCCTTGTAGTCCATACCAAAGCCGAACAGGAAACGGTCTTCCACTTCCAGGCCGGTGAAGTCCGCTTTCAGGCCTGGCTTGGCCTTGCGATCGTGCTGCTTGTCGACCAGCACTGCGGTCAGGACTTCCTTGGCGCCGTGGGCACGGCAGTAGTCGGCGATGGCGCACAGGGTTGTGCCTTCGTCGAGGATGTCGTCAACGATCACAATGGTGCGGTCCTGCATGTCGACCTCGGGCCGCAGTTTCCACTCCAGGATGCCGCCGGTGGTTTCCTGGCGGTAGCGGGTGGCGTGCAGGTATTCCGCCTGAACCGGAAACTTGAGCTGGGTCAGCAGCTGGCCCGTCAGGATCAAGCCGCCGTTCATGACGCAAAAGAGCAGGGGGTTGGCGTCTTTCAGGCGATCGGTGATGGCGTCAGCGAGTTCGCTGATGGCGGCGTGTACCCGCTGTTCGTCCACCAGGCAGTCGGCTTCTGCCAGTACCTGATTCATTTCGTCGACGGTATCGGTCATAACGGTCGGTCCTGTCGTAAAACGGTCGATTATACCGAAGAGGGGCGTCGGAAGGGAGGGGCAGGCTTGGCTCGGTGAGTCTGTATTTATGGCTATTGGCACAAAGCGCCGGGGTCGTGCGTCGACGATGGCATTGGTCAATTCCGGGGGGATGGGTATCATGGCTGCCTGACCGGTTTTCGGCGACGGCGCGTAGTTGTCCGTCGGTGTAACGAATTTGAATCAGTTTTTTGGGTGAGTGTCGAACAACAGGCACCACCTCAAGACCCAGTGGGAGAGCGTAATGAAGAAATGGCAGTGTGTGGTGTGTGGCCTGATTTACGACGAGGCCGAAGGCTGGCCGGAAGATGGCATCGAGCCGGGCACCAAGTGGGAAGACGTGCCGGAAGACTGGGTGTGCCCGGACTGCGGCGTGGGTAAGGAAGATTTTGAAATGATTGAGATCGGTTGATTTCCCGGAGCGCGGATATGTCTGAACAGGCCCCTATCGTAATCGTCGGCACCGGCTTGTCCGGTTACTCACTGGCGCGAGAAATGCGCAAGCTGGACAAGGAGCAGGCCATCGTGATGGTGACAGCCGATGACGGCGTCAGCTATTCCAAGCCCATGCTGTCCACTGGCTTCACCAAGGGTAAGGACGCCGACGGCCTGGCCCAGGCGTCCACCGACACTATGGCGGAGCAGCTCAACATCGAGCTGCGTACCTTCGCCACGGTCACCGGTATCGATACCGAGGGCAAGGCCCTGCTACTTGGCGAGGAGCGGCTGGAATACAGCAAGCTGGTTCTGGCCTGGGGCGCCGATGTGATCCGGCTGTCCATCGACGGCGACGGTCTGGAGCACGTGTTCTCCATCAACGACCTGATGGACTACCGCGCGTTTCGCAAGGCCCTGCACGGCGGTAAGCGGGTCGCGATCATGGGCGCGGGTCTGATTGGCTGTGAGTTTGCCAATGACCTGCGCAACGGCGATTACGAGGTGGATGTGATTGCCCCCTCCGACGCCGTGATGCCCGGCCTGCTGCCGGAGCCTGCCGCCAAGGCGGTGCAGGACGAACTGACCAAGTTGGGTGTGCGTTTTCACCTGGAGACGGTGGTCGAGCGCATCGACCAGGCCGAGCAGGGCGTTACGCTAACCCTGGCTAACGGCGACACCGTGGCCGCCGATCTGGTGATCTCCGCCGTCGGGCTGCGACCGCGCATTGACCTGGCCAAGGCCGCCGGCCTCGACACCGGCCGGGGCATCACCGTCAACCGGGCACTGGAAACCTCGGCGACCGATGTCTACGCCCTGGGCGACTGTGCCGAGGTGGACGGCCATGTGCTTCTGTATGTGTTGCCGCTGATGGCCTGTGCCCGGGCGCTGGCGAAAACCCTGACCGGCGACCGTACCGAAGTGAAGTACGGCACCATGCCGGTCATGATCAAGACGCCCTGCTGCCCAACTGCGGTGTGCCCGCCGCCTCCAGGGGCTGAAGGTGAATGGCAGGTGGAGGCCGAGGGTTCGGATGTGAAAGCGCTGTTCCAGAGTCCCGACGGCGAGGTACTGGGCTTTGCGGTTACCGGTCGGTTTGCGATGGAAAAGCAGGCCCTGGCCAAGGAAGTGCCGCCCTTGCACGACTGAGACCGGGCGCCAGCCGTCGCCGCACTGCCCTCAGGGGCCAACGAATTGACTGGAGCAGGCATGCTTGAAGTAACGAAAAAGCTGGTGGATCTGTTGGATCTGTCCCCGATTGGCGATGACCACTTTCAGGGCGACAGCGAGGACCTGGGCTTTCCCAATGTGTTCGGTGGCCAGGTACTGGGCCAGGCCCTGATGGCCGCCAGCCGCACGGTTGAAGGCCGGTTGTGCCACTCACTGCATGCCTATTTCCTGCGCCCCGGTAATCACAGCATGCCCATCGACTATGAGGTGCAGCGGGTGCGGGACGGCGGCAGTTTTTCCGTGCGCCGGGTGATCGCCCGCCAGGGCGGCAAGGAAATCCTCACCGGCTCCATGTCGTTCCAGGTTGCGGAGCAGGGGTTGGAGCACCAGTTGGACATGCCGGCGGCACCCGCCCCGGACGGACTCAAGTCCGAGCAGGAGCTGGGACGGTTGCTGGCGCCCCAGGTGCCCGAGCACCTGCGCGAGTCACTGACCCGGGACCGACCGATCGAGATTCGGCCGGTCGCGCCGGTCAACCCGTTCCAGCCGGAAAAACGTCCGCCCCACAAGCAGAGCTGGTTCCGGGCCCAGGGCCCGCTGCCGGACGACCCGGTGCTGCACCGGTGCCTGCTCACCTACGCCTCGGACTTCCAGTTCCTGGGCACCTCGCTCAATCCCCACGGAGTCACCTTCATGAGCAAGAACATGCAGGTGGCCAGCCTGGACCACGCGATCTGGTTCCACCGGGACTTCCGCATGGACGAGTGGTTGCTGTACGACAAGGACAGCCCGAGCGCATCCGCCGGCCGGGGCTTCAACCGCGGTAATTTCTTCAACCAGAATGGCGTCTTGGTGGCGTCCACCACCCAGGAAGCGCTGATCCGTCAGCGCTGAGACGACAGCAGTCCGGCCACGGCCTCCGGTTCCTGGGCCGACTGGCGCAGCCAGTCCAGGGTGTCGCCAAAGGGCAGCGGTCGGGTCAGCAAGTAGCCCTGGATCATGTCGCACGCCATCCCCTTGAGCAGCTGAGCGGTGGTGTCATCCTCTACCCCTTCCGCCACCACCCGGTAACCGAGGCTGTGGCACATGTCGATGGTGGTCTGCACGATTACCCGGTCTTCGGCCCGGGTGGCCAGATCGGTAATCAGCGACCGGTCGATCTTGATCTCGTTCGCCGGCAACTGCTTGATGTAGGACAGCGACGAGTAGCCGGAACCGAAATCGTCGATCGACACCGGAATGCCGGTGTCGTGCAGCATGCGCAGCGCGGTCAGAGAGTTAGCCGGGTCCTGCATCATCGAGGTTTCGGTGACTTCGAAGGTGATCCGGCCCTGGTGGTCCGGGAAACTGCTCAGCAGCCGCTGCACGTAGACCGGAAAATCCGGTTCGCGCAGGTTGTTGGGGGAAATATTCACCGAGATGCCCAGGTCCCAGCCATGCTCCAGCAACTGGCTGCGGATAGTCAGCGCCTGCTCCAGCACCCAGCGAGTCAGCGGTTTGATCAAGCCGGTCTGTTCCGCCAAGCCGATCACCTCGTCCGGACGCAGTTGTTTCCGCTTGTCCGGCCAGCGAATCAGGGCTTCCAGGCCCACCACCTCACCGGAGGCCAGCGACAGCTTCGGCTGCAGGTACAGCGCCAGGCTGTTGCTGATCAGGGCCTGGCGCAGCTCCGAGACGATAGTCAGCCGGTCGGCGCTGAACGAATCCCGGGAGGGCTTGTAGTGGGCCATGCCCCGTTCCCGCGCTCGCTCTGACCCCTCGGCAATCACCGCCCGGCGGATCAGGGTGTTGGCGTCTGTCCCGTGAGCCGGAAAAATGGCGACGCCAAGCCGGGCATCGAGCGGCACTTGCATACCCAGGTAATCGATCGGGTAGCGAATGTCCTCAAGCGCCTTCACCACCTTTCTCGGCACCTGCTCGGTCAGGTCGGCATCCACCACGCAGGCGAAGGTTTGCGGGTCCAGGGACGCCAGCATGAAATTGCGTTCATCGGTCAGTTCGATGGCGATGGCGCCCTGCAGCTCCCGAATCACCGCGTTGTAGTGCTTGGATGCCAGCGCCAGGATGTGGTCGCTGTTGCGATGGCCCAGGGTCTTGGTCACCGAATCCAGGTTGTTCAGATGAATGACGGTGATGGCGTAGCGTTTTTCCGGGCTGCGCATGATCAGGTCGTTCAGGGTCATTTCGAAACTGCTGCGATTGGGTAGGCCAGTGAGCGGATGGTGCAAGGCTTGGTCCATCAGCTTTAGCTCGGCGGACCGGCGGGCGGCCATGGCGCGCAGCTCTGCCTCCCGCGCCTCCACCTTGTTTTGCCGCTCCTGAAAGATGCGCATCGCCAGCGCCATGGCCAGCAGCACGGTCTGGATCGCAGAGCCCAGCTGCATCCCGTACAGGGTAAAGAAGTTGCTCGGCAGCAGGCCGTACTTGTTGGCGGCGGTGATCGCCGTGCCCAGGGTCAGGGCGCCCCAGGCCAGGGCGTAGTAGGACGCCTGGCGGTTACCCCGCAGCCACTGGTGGGGGCCAATCAGGGTCAGCAACAGGTTGGTCGGGATGGAGAACGCCACCACCAGGCGGATGGCGGTGTTGTAGTCCGCGAAGAACGTGGCCAGTCCGGCCCCGGCGTTGACCACCATAGCCAGGGTCAGGGTGCGCTTCAGGGCGACGCTGGTTTTGCCCAGGTTCAGGAACGCCTGGGAGAACCACAGGGTGCAGATCATCACCGTGGGTATGCTGAGGAGCATGGCCTGGTTCTGGATATCCGGGCTGTCGGGCCACAGCACCTGGAAGGTGATGCCATTCAGGGTGCCGATGAGCAGCAGGTAACTGAGGGTAGACAGCACGTAGAGCAGGTAGACCCGTTCCTTCAGAGCCAGGAACACGAACAGGTTGAACAGGATGGCGGTGATCAGGATGCCGTAATAGATGGCGTGGACCTGGTCCTCAATGAACGAACTCTCGAAGAACGACTGGTCGTGCCAGAGGGTCACGGGCACCTGCATGGCGCCGCTGGTATTCACTTCCAGCAGGATTTCGTACTCCGCCGCGGCGGCCCGATTGAATGGAAACAGGAAGTGCCGGTGCAGGACCGGGCGCTGCTGGAACGGGTAGCTGTCGCCGGTGGTGAAGGATTGCACCACCGCGCCATTTTCCACCAGGAAGAAGCGGACCTGGTCCAGGTGTGAGTAACTGATCTCCAGCAGATTGAGATCGGACCGATCGGGAACCGCGAAGCGCAACCAGAGGGTGTCCGGAATGTAGCCGAAGTTAGGGCTCTGGCTCTCCAGGCTTTGCCACCGGCGGGACTGAAGCACGTCCACGGCGTTGGCGTCGGCATCCACCGCCACGGTCAGGTAGCTGATGCGGTCAACGTGAACAGGCTCCGAGCCCCAGCTCGGGAGCGCGAAAGCGCTCAGCAACAGCAGGGTTGCGGACAGAGTTGCAAAGCCTCTGGACCAGAAATTGAGTGTCACGCCGTACCGTTCTTGTTGTCGTTTTTGTTGGGAGTATGTACTGCCTGGCAGTACCCGCTCAAATTTTTTCCAGCCAGTCCCGAACCCAGGGCACCGCCTCGGCTTCCGGCTCGGTGGTCTCCAGGGCGTCGATCCGCAGGGTGTCGCCGACCTTGCGCGCGGCCGTCTCGTACAGGGCCTCTTCCATCAGGTCGCCGGCGCCACAAAAGGTGTCGCCGTAGGAGCTGTCGCCGAGCACGATCACGCCAAACGGCCGGCCCGGTTGCTGGGGCAGTTGCTCCCGCAGTGCCACATAAAACGGCAGCAAATTCGCCGGCACTTCGCCCTGGCCGGTGGTGGAGGTGCACACCAGCAGGGCGTCGTCGGTGGTGGCAACGTCTTCCAGCACCGGATTTTCCAGTACCGTAACCGAGTGGCCTTCGGCCTCCAGGGTTTTCTTGATGTCCCGGGCGGTGAGCAAAGCGCCGCCATAGACGCTGCCCACCAGGATTCGTATTGCTGTCATTGGGGTTCCTGTAACTGGATAACGGCGCCAGCACCGCTACCTTGAGTGACTGTGCGCTCGATCATAATGACCGGCCCCACCACGCTCAACCTTCATTAACATCGGCCCTGTGGCTGTCGCGGCTGCGCACCCGGGGCGCAATCCGGTTCCGGCCATCCGCTTTGGCGCTGTACAGGTGCACATCCGCCTGTTTCAGCAGCTCGTCGATGGAGCCGGCTTTGGCAATGGAGCAGACCCCGGCGCTGATGGTGACCGGCAGCTCGGTGCCCCGGAATCGGAACGGGGTTTGCGCCACTTCCGCACGCAGCCGCTCGGCCAGGGTCAGCGCCTGCAGCAGCGAAGTGTCTGGCAGCAGGATGAGAAACTCCTCACCGCCCCAGCGCGCGGCCACGTCGGTCTGGCGAATGACGGTTTTCATCAGCCCGGCGAAGGCCTTGAGCACTTCGTCGCCGGCGTCGTGGCCGTGGCGGTCGTTGATGCCCTTGAACAGGTCGAGGTCGATCAACGCGATCGAGAAATGATGGCCGGCCCGCTGGTACCGGGAAAACTCGGCGGTCAGCCGGTTGTGCATGTCGCGGCGATTCGACAGGCCGGTGAGCTCGTCGGTCTTGGCCGCCTGCTCGTGGTTCTGGGCCAGGGTCACCAGCTCGCTGCGGGCCTTCAGACGGCTGGCTTCCAGTACGAAGCACAGTACCGACTCGAAGGTCAGGGCGGCGAAAAACCGGATCTTGAAATCGAGGCTGTACTCGGCCGTGACCAGGGGCAGGTTGGGGAACTGGAACACCACTACGGCCACCAGGTAGCAGAACAGCAACACGGCGGTGCCGGTTTTCAGGTTGGTCAGGTAAAACAGCAGGGGCGGAAAGACATAGAACCAGAGCGGGCCGGTGTTGCTCTCGCCGCCGGAGGCAATCAGGTAAGTAAACAGCAGCCACACCATCAGCAGCAGGCCGGCTTTCTGGATCTTGCGGTTGCCGGTCCGGGCGAAGCAGGCCATGTTGCTGACCACCACGCCGGCGAAGAACCACAGTACCCAGGCGTGCGCGGTATGCTCGGCGTACCAGGACTTGGCACCTATGCCCACCAGAAAAACGATGGCCATCACCGACAGCCAGGTAATCAGGCGCGATACCTGGGCATCTTCTCGCTCGCCGGAGACGAGTTGGCCGCTTAGGGTCTGGTTGATCATGGTTACCCGAGGAGGTTGTTGTAATTATTGACGCATTTTTGCGCATTATGAGCCAAATTCCTGGGAGATTGCATCCGCAGAGTGCTCATTCTGTGATCTGAGTGAATTGTGACGTTTTTATTTCATTTTTATGGCGAGAAAACTATAGTGCCGGCGTTAAAAATGGCAAAACCTCATTCATTTCTTCTTTTTTATCAGGCGAGACGCATTCTGTTATGGCCCGCGCGACTGGACTCCTGGACACCCTACTCACAAGCCCCACCACGGAAAGGTACAGGGTTGGCATCAGTTTCCTCTTTCTGCTTGGCATTTGGCTGACCGTTGGCGCGTTCAGCCAGGATCTGCCTAACAGCACGTTGCTGATGGCGGCCGCCGTGATCGGCGGCTACATGGCCATCAACATTGGCGCCAATGACGTGGCCAACAACGTCGGCCCGGCGGTGGGCTCCGGCGCCCTGTCCCTGGGGGCGGCGGTGATCATCGCCGCCATTTTCGAGGCCTCCGGTGCCCTGATTGCCGGCGGTGACGTGGTGTCCACCATCAAGGGCGGCATCATTGACCCCTCCTCGTTGCCCGACAGCCAGACCTTCGTCTGGTTGATGACCGCGGCCCTCCTGGCTGGCGCGCTCTGGCTCAATCTGGCGACCTGGATGGGCGCGCCGGTATCCACCACCCACTCCATCGTCGGTGGCGTGCTGGGCGCCGGCATCGCGGCCGGCGGTTGGGGCATCGCGGACTGGGCGGTGATGGGCAAGATCGCCGCCAGCTGGGTGATTTCCCCGGTGCTCGGTGG
>JBPEXK010000148.1:0-1124 GCA_052031745.1 Marinobacter sp.
TCGAAAGGCGTGCAAAACGGCCTGGAGGCCATCGAGGCAGCCCAGGATACGCCCTGGGATCTGATCATCATGGACTGTCAGATGCCGATCATGGACGGCATCGATGCCACTCGAAAAATCCGACAGGGCGACGCAGCCAGTCAGAAGTCCCCGATAGTCGCCGTA
The DNA here is from genome assembly GCA_052031745.1 of Marinobacter sp. Taxonomy (GTDB): domain Bacteria; phylum Pseudomonadota; class Gammaproteobacteria; order Pseudomonadales; family Oleiphilaceae; genus Marinobacter. Next base: position 166 of record JBPEXK010000148.1, read on the forward strand.
ACAGCCAACGCCAGCGAGAGCTTTCGCGTTCAGTGCCTGGAAGCCGGCATGGATGATTACTTCACCAAACCGCTGCGCATGGAACAACTGGAACGACTGGTGGCCGACTACACCGGGCACCAGGCGGATAACGAAGCGGGCTCGTCCTAGCCTTCAGCAAAAATCAGTTCTGACAGCGCGCGTTTGCCTCATTCATGGCTTGCAACAACGCCGGCGCGCTGTTGCTGACATAAAAGGCCACTTCCAGGTCCCGGACCCGATCCACCACAAACTGATCGTCACTGTTGGCGGTCATGGCGCCGAAGGTCTTCTCGGTGATCAGCAGGAAATCCGCCCGTTTTCGGCGCAGCATTTCAATTGCCTGCCCCCACTGACTGACAGCAAAACTGGGACCTTTCAGGTCCTTGAGCATGGTTTTGCCGGCGAAGCCGCGCACATACACGTAGCGGCCGTTGGGACCGTCCGGTGCGACCTCGTTGGAGGGCATGGATACCCGCAAATAACTGGAGTCGATCACGGTGTCACCCAGGGTGGCGAATTCGTCCCGGGAAGGGTCATGGACCAGCGGCATGCCAACGTCGATGTTGCCGACCCGTAATTCGTGGATCAGTCGCGCCAGTGGCAAAACCACAAATTCGACCTCATAGCCGGCCCCATCCAGCACGCAGTTGTAGGCATCGGCCAGTTCACCCTGCAGGCGGCCATCCACCGGCGCCATGACGCTGGTGAATTCCTCGCCCACGCCGACACGAACCTCACGGGCGAATACCACATCCGCCCAGACCGCCGCTGCCAGGAGTACCCCTAGAATTCGTCGCGCTGTCATCCTTAACCCCATAAGCCGGCATGCCACTGAGCGGCGCCGCGCCAAACTACTGCTGATTGATGCTGAATGTACAGCGGTTCGAGGGTTGGGAACAGCGGGCAACAAGGGATTTGAGAATCGAGTCGACAAAGCC
>JBPEXK010000149.1:0-1840 GCA_052031745.1 Marinobacter sp.
GGACACCGGCGCTGATGTCGACGCCCAACTGCTCCAACGCCAGCAGATTGAACTGGGTTTGCACCACTGTGCCCAACACCACACCCACGATCAGCGCGGCGATAAACGCTGCAGCCCGCCCAACGATGGTCACCCGATCTGTCACCCTGTCCTCCTCGTTCTGTCCCTGGCAATCCCACGACTATAGTCACCGGATCGCTGGTAACACCAACAAAAAAACCCCGGTGCTCGCGCGCCGGGGTTTTCTGCTCGATCTCTCGTAACCTTGTTACTGCTCGACGAAGGCCCGCTCAATCACGTAATGGCCGGCCTCGCCACCGCGCGCTTCCTTGAAGCCCATCTTGTTCAGGATGGCGCAGGTGTCCTTGAGCATGCTCGGGCTGCCGCAGATCATGAAACGGTCGTTCTCCAGATCAAACTCCGGCAGACCCAGGTCGTCGGTGATCTTGCCGCTTTCCATGGCGTCGGTCAGACGGCCCTGGTTGCGGAACTCCTCTCGGGTCACGGTCGGGTAGTATTCCAGCTTGCCCTGCACCATCTCCCCGAAGAATTCGTTTTCCGGCAATTCCTCGATGTCCTTCTGGTACGCCAGCTCAGACACGTAGCGTACGCCGTGGGTCAGGATCACCTTGTCGTAAGCCTCGTAGACCTCCGGGTCCTTGATGATGCTCATGAACGGCGCCAGACCGGTGCCGGTGCTGATCAGCCACAGGTTCTTGCCCGGCAGCAGGTTGTCCATCACCAGGGTGCCGGTGGGCTTGCGGCTCACCAGGATCTCGTCGCCCGGCTGAATCTTCTGCAGGCGGGAGGTCAGCGGGCCGTCCTGCACCTTGATGGAGAAGAACTCCAGCTCTTCTTCATAGTTGGCGCTGGCGATGCTGTAAGCGCGCATCAGCGGCTTGCCGTCGGTCTCCAGACCGATCATCACGAAGTGACCGTTCTTGAAACGAAAGCCCGGATCGCGGCTGGTCTTGAAGCTGAACAGGGTATCGTTCCAGTGGTGTACGCTGGTCACTGTTTCTTTAATCAGGTTGCTCATGAAAACCTCGTCCTGTTCGTCTCGCCTGTGTGCGAAGTGTTCGAAGATGAATTGAAAAAAGTTTACCCCAGGACTAACCTATCGGGAAAATGGGATATTTTCATAACCTTATTCGAGCCAGTCGATTTAGAGCCTTTTACTCATGAAATACAGCTTCCGCCAACTCGAGGTGTTTCTCGCCGCGGCGCATTTCCAGAACATCACCCGGGCTGCGGAATCCCTTGCCATGTCCCAGTCCGCCGCCAGCAGTGCCCTGAAAGAGCTGGAAAACCAGTTCGACATTCAGCTCTTCGACCGGGTCGGTAAGCGCCTGCAACTGAACGAACTCGGCCGTCTGTACCGGCCAAAAGTGGAAGCGGTGCTGGCCCAGGCCACCGAACTGGAACAGGCATTCAGCAAGCACTCGGAGGTAGGCGCGTTGAAAGTGGGCGCCACCCTCACCATCGGCAACTATTTGGCTGTGGGGGTAATGGCCCAATACATGAATACCCCTACCCACCCCAAGGTATCGCTGGAAGTGGCGAACACCAGCACCATTGCCCGCCGGGTTCGGGATTTTGAATTGGACATCGGGCTGATCGAGGGCGAACTGCATTCCTCCGAACTGGAAGTTCTACCCTGGCGCGGTGACGAACTGGTGGTGTTCTGCTCCCCCGAGCACCCGCTGGCGAAGAAAGGAACCCTCACCGACGACGACCTGCGTGAGGCCACCTGGATCATGCGGGAACAGGGCTCCGGCACCCGGCAAAGCTTCGAGCGCGGCATGCACGGCCTGCTGTCCGACCTGAACGTACTGCTGGA
>JBPEXK010000150.1:0-1684 GCA_052031745.1 Marinobacter sp.
GCCCGTCGCGGTGGTGTGATTGAGAGCGTTGACGCCGCCCGTATCGTTGTTCGTGTGAACAACGAAGAGACCGAGGCCGGTGACGCGGGTGTGGATATCTACAACCTCACCAAGTACACCCGGTCCAACCAGAACACCTGCATCAACCAGCGCTCGATCGTTCGTCAGGGCGATAACGTGGCCCGTGGTGACGTGCTGGCCGACGGCCCGTCCGTCGATCTGGGTGAGCTGGCCCTGGGTCAGAACATGCGCATCGCGTTCATGCCCTGGAACGGCTACAACTTCGAGGACTCCATCCTCATTTCCGAGAAAGTGGTGCAGGAAGACCGCCTGACCACCATCCACATTCAGGAACTGACCTGTGTGGCGCGGGACACCAAACTGGGCAGCGAGGAAATCACCGCCGACATCCCGAACGTGGGTGAGAGCGCGCTGGCCAAGCTGGATGAGTCTGGCATTGTCTACATCGGCGCCGAAGTGGGCCCCGGAGACATCCTGGTGGGCAAGGTGACGCCGAAGGGCGAGACCCAGCTGACTCCGGAAGAGAAGCTGCTGCGTGCGATCTTCGGTGAGAAGGCGTCTGACGTGAAAGACACCTCCTCCCGGGTTCCGACCGGTACCCGCGGTACCGTTATCGATGTCCAGGTCTTTACCCGTGACGGCATCGAGAAGGATCAGCGTGCCCAGTCCATCGAGAAGGAGCAGCTGGATCAGTACCGCAAGGACCTGAAGGACGAATACCGCATCGTTGAAGGTGCCACCTTCGAGCGTCTGATGAACGCGCTGAAAGGGCAGGAAGTGATCAGTGGTCCTGGCCTGAAGAAGGGTGCGACCCTGGACGAGAGCTACCTGGGCGAGCTCGAGCGCGCGGACTGGTTCAAGCTGCGGATGAAGGACGACAGCCTGAACGAGCTGCTGGAGAAGTCCGAGCAGGGCCTGGAAGATCGCAAGAAAGAGCATGAGGCTCGCTTCGACGACAAGAAGGGCAAGCTGCAGCAGGGCGACGACCTGGCGCCGGGCGTGCTCAAGATCGTCAAGGTGTACCTGGCAATCAAGCGTCGGATCCAGCCGGGTGACAAGATGGCCGGCCGTCACGGTAACAAGGGTGTTATCTCCTCGGTCATGCCGATCGAAGACATGCCCTACGACGAGTACGGCAACACCGTCGACGTGGTGCTGAACCCGCTGGGTGTACCGTCGCGGATGAACGTGGGTCAGGTCCTGGAAACCCATCTGGGTGCCGCTGCCAAGGGTCTGGGTGAGCGTATCAGCCAGATGCTGGACGAGCAGCGCAAGGTGGCTGAGCTACGCAAGCTGCTGGACGAGATCTACAACCACTCGGACGAAGTGTTCAAGGTGGACCTGGATTCGCTCAGCGACAAGGAGATCCTGGAGCTGTGCGGCAACCTGCGCTCAGGTGTACCCATGGCGACGCCGGTCTTCGATGGCGCCAAGGAAGCCGAAGTCAAGCGCATGCTGGAGCTGGCTGGCCTGAGCACCACCGGTCAGACCAAGCTGTACGACGGCCGCACAGGCGATGCCTTTGATCGTCCGGTGACCGTGGGCTACATGTACATCCTGAAGCTGAACCACCTGATCGACGACAAGATGCACGCTCGTTCCACCGGTTCCTACAGCCTGGTTACCCAGCAGCCGCTGGGTGGTAAGGCGCAGTTCGGTGGCC
>JBPEXK010000151.1:0-1356 GCA_052031745.1 Marinobacter sp.
AAAAAACCTGTGTCACGGACATCAGCGAGCCGCTAGATACAACTCGCTCTCACTTCCCCGCAGCATAGCCAGCCTGCAAAGGCTTGTCTTCACAAATCCAGGGAAAGCGAAAAATTTAATCTTTTCCCTGCGTTTTCCCTCTCAATGCCAGCAAGTTCTGCAACATACTGTAACTCAAGCCCCAGATGCAGTAGCCCTGATACCGGCAGCAAGGCATGTTCAAGGTGCCGAGCGGCGTGCGCCAGGGCAGGGTGCCCTGGTTCTCGCTGGCCGCCAGGTAGTCCAGAGGCACCCAGACCACGCGCTGCACTTCGTGGTTCAGGGTAACGGAGTGTGGCCCCTGCCATTCGTACACATAGGGAGTGACCACCATCGGGCGCCATCGGCTGTGATGGCGGGTCAGCAAGTCTGACAGCCGGCTGCGGAATTGGCCGTGGCGAATCAGATCGACACCGGTTTCTTCCAGGGTTTCCCGTTCCGCCGTCGCGCGCGGCGAGTCGTCTTCCGGTTGCATGCGGCCACCGGGGAACGCCATGTCGCCCGACCACGGATCGCCGGCCCGACGAGCCCGCTGGATGAACAGCAGTTCCGTGCCTCCGGTAGCGGAGTGGCGATAGATCAGGGCTACGGAGGCGCGGGTTAGACGCCTTCGAAAGGGGAGTTTGTGGGGGCGCAGACTTCGCGCCCATCGGTAGGGTGCCACAGAATGTTGCCCTCGGACTGGGGTGGTCTCAAGTTAGCCGGCGGGTGCCCACAGCCCCTGCAGTTTACCCAGCAGCGAAGAGCCCACGCCTTGCTCACCCAGGAAGCCCAGAATGATTGGCAGGAATTGCTGGATCATGGCTGGGTCCATGCCCAGGGCCGAGAAAGCCGACTGCACGCCGTTCATGGTCGAAATGTTCGAGAGTAGGCTCTTGCTCAGACCATTGCCACCCCCGAGCAGGCCAGACAGGCCGCTGGCTTTGTCCGTCAGCGTTTTGATGGAGTCTGCCCCGAGTTGATTCTTGGCGAGTTGCAGCATCGCGCCGGTGCCACCGACGGCTTGGGCCTGAGATACGCCCAGCTGCTTCTGCAACTGGCCGACCAGTTGCTGGGCTTCCCCTTTGACCTGCGTCGACGAGGAAAGCGCGGCGGAGCTTTTGGACAGCGTATCGTTCAGGCTGAAAGCATCTACTGCAGGTGTGAACAGGTAGATGCTGGAAACCAGGAGAAACTGTTTAAGGATGGAGTTCATTCGGAGATCCTTTCGCCGATGCGTTTAGGTTAGCAAGCTATATATGGCCGGCTGCGAGAAATTAAATGCAGCAAACGAAGACATATCGGTGACCGAATCGAGGCATTTGCTCTGGTTGCCCG
>JBPEXK010000152.1:0-1250 GCA_052031745.1 Marinobacter sp.
GGTTCGAGCCGGTTTGCAGGCACTGGAATCGGGCATTCCCGAGGGATGGCCCGACTATGTGTTGCACCAGATGGTGATGGTGACCCGCTCCGGCCAAGAGGTAAAAATCTCCAAGCGTGCCGGCAGTTACGTTACCGTTCGGGACCTGATCGACGAAGTCGGCCGGGACGCCACCCGGTTCTTCCTGGCGGCTCGGCGGGTGGACTCCCAGTTGACCTTCGATATCGATCTGGCCCGCTCCCAGACCAATGAAAACCCGGTCTATTACATTCAATATGCCCATGCCCGGATCTGCAGCGTTTTGCGCAAACTGGCGGACGAAGGCATTGCCCGGGGCAGGAACGAGTGTGTCGGCGACCTCTCTCTGCTGACCCTGGACGAGGAAAAGGACCTGGCCAATCAGCTTGCGAAGTACCCGGAACTGATTGCCAATTCCGCGGCTCAGCGGGAACCGCATCACCTGACCCACTACCTGCGGGAGCTGGCCGGCCAATTCCACACCTATTACAACGCCCATAAGGTGCTGATTGAGGATGCGGCGATTCGTGACGCCCGAGTCAGCCTCTACCTGGCGGTTCGCCAGGTGATTGCCAACGGCCTGGATCTGCTTGGTGTCAGCGCCCCGGAAGAGATGTAAACAACCATCATGTCTCGAGACTACGCCCGAAAAAACCGGTCTTCCTCGGCGTCAGCCACGCCGCGGAAGGCCGCTACCAAGGCGTCGAAAAAATCACCAGCCAAGCGCAGCAGCGGGCCCACGCCGACTGCCCAAGCGCGATCGCAGCACGGAGGCCTCTCGGTGAAGTGGATTTTGTCTTTGGCCGCGGTCGGCGGCTTTATTGGGTTCATTGTCTATCTCAACACGCTGCCGGCAAACGGACCCGAGCCCACAACTCAGGCGCCAGCCCCGGCCAAGGAAACCCGCGAAGCTCAGCGGCCCGCCGAAACGGCGACGACCAACGACAAGAAGCCCGGATTCCGGTTCTACGAAATGCTGCCGGAGTCGGAAGTCGTGCCGCCTAAGGTGGAGGAATACACCCCCGGCCCTGCCAAACAGGATTTCAATTACCTGGTGCAATCCGGCTCCTTCCGCAAGAAAGGCGATGCCGAGCGGCAGCGGGCCCAGATTGCTTTCCAGGGCCTGCGCGCCAGCGTTAAGCGCATTGACATGGACAACGGCTCGGTCTGGTACCGGGTGAACGTGGGCCCGTTCAGTTCCCGCAGCCAGATGAACTCCGCTATCGATAAGC
>JBPEXK010000153.1:0-3770 GCA_052031745.1 Marinobacter sp.
GATTGAGCTGCTTTTTCTTGAGCCCGGCTCGCTTTAGCAGGCGCGGCAGCAAGTGGTGCTTGGCGATGGCCAGCTTTTCCTCGGCGATGTAGCCGGACAACCGAATCACATCCATGCGGTCGAGCAGCGGCCGAGGAATGGTGTCCAACTGGTTGGCGGTGCAGATGAACAGCACCTTGGACAGGTCCATGCGCACGTCCAGGTAATGATCCAGGAACTCGCGGTTCTGCTCCGGGTCCAGGGTCTCCAACAGCGCCGAAGCCGGGTCGCCCTGGAACGAGGCGCCGATCTTGTCGATCTCATCGAGCATGATCACCGGGTTGGCCACTTTCGAATCCTTCAGGGCCTGGACAAACTTGCCCGGCATGGCGCCGATGTAGGTGCGGCGGTGGCCCTTGATTTCGGCCTCATCACGCATGCCGCCGACGCTGAACCGGTAGAACTTGCGGCCGAGGGCATCGGCGACGGAATGGCCGATGGAGGTCTTGCCCACACCGGGCGGGCCGACCAGCAACAGGATCGAGCCACTGACTTCGCCCTTGAACGAGCCTTCGGCCAGGAACTCGACGATCCGGCTTTTGACGTCGTCCAGGCCGTCGTGGTCCCGGTCCAGTACCCGCTTGGCCTCGGCCAGGTCGAAGTGGTCTTCGGAATGCACGCCCCAGGGCACCTGGGTTAGCCAGTCCAGATAATTGCGGGTAACGCCATACTCGGGTGATCCCTGCTCCAGAACCTGCAGTTTCTGGATTTCGTCTTTGAATCGCTCGACCACTGGGGCGGGCGGGTCGAGCTTGGCCAGCCGCTCCTCGAAGCGCTCCACGTCGGCGGTCTTGTCGTCTTTGGCCATGCCCAGCTCGCGCTGGATGACCTTGAGCTGTTCTTTCAGGAAGAAATCGCGCTGGTGCTTCTGCACCTTGGCGTTCACCTCCTCGCTGATTTCCGACTGCAGGCGCGCCACCTCCTGCTCCTTGCGCATCAGCAACAGCACTTTCTCCATGCGCCGGAGCAGGGGGACGGTGTTGAGCACGTCCTGCAGCTCTGTGCCCGGGGCGCTGGTCATGGAGGCGCCGAAGTCGGCCAGGGGGGAGCTGTCATCGGGGCCGAACCGGGACAGGTACTGCTTCACCTCCTCGCCATAGAGCGGGTTGGTGCGCAGCAGTTCCTTGATGGCGCTGATGATGGCCAGGGTGTAGGCCTTGAGTTCGTCCGGGTCTTCCTGGGGCTGTTTCGGGTACTCGACCTCAACCAGGTAGGGCGGCTTGCGCCGCAGCCATTGCACGATCCGGAACCGCTGCAGGCCCTGGGCGATGAACTGCACCTTGCCGCCTTCGTTCTGGGCCTGGTGCACCCGCACGGCGCAGCCCATGGTTTCCAGTTCGTCGCTGGCGGGAATGCCCTGTTCCGACTCATGCTCATCGACAAAACAGATGCCCAGCACCTTGTGGTCGGTTTCGCCCACCCGTTTCAGGGTTTCCTGCCACGGGTCCTGATTGACCATGATCGGCTGGACCTGGGCCGGGAAGAACGGACGATTCGATACCGGCAGCACGTACATGCGGGTCGGCATCATCTGCTGGGGCAGGGCGAGGCTCTTGCTGTGCTCGTCCTTGCCAATGTATTCGGTCAGGTCCTCTTCGAACTCTTCAAACGAGCCGGTGCGATTTTCGTCATTCATGCCGTGAAACATCCCCAGGATAAGAGTGTGGTATCGTCCGGTCATAGGCAGTTCGGGTGCGACCGGAATGACGTGTTCTTTCCTATGTAACGCCAGATACGGCTAATTCAAGGATTCAGCCTTGTGCGTGTTAGCTGCTTGATTTTCGGGCATCTGGCCCCATGGTTGTCGCATCCCCAACGATTCAATGCATTTTTCAGAGGCCAGGCATGAGCAACTCTCCGTTCGTTTTTGAAGCCACCATGGACAACTTCCAGCAGCAGGTGATGGAGGCCTCCGCCACCACGCCGATCCTGGTGGACGTCTGGGCCGAATGGTGCGCGCCCTGCAAGCAGCTGACGCCGGTGCTGGAGAAACTGGCCGACGACTATCAGGGTGGGTTCCTGCTGGCCAAGGTGAACGCGGATGAGCAGCAGGAGTTAACCTCCAGCCTGGGTGTTCGCAGCCTGCCCACCATCATTCTGGTTAAGAATGGCCAGGCGGTCGATGGCTTCAACGGCGCCCTGCCCGAAAGCGAGATCCGCAAAGTGCTCGACAAACACGTCGAGGCGCCGGAGGAAGATCCTTACGACAAGGCCCACCGGCTCTGGGAAGCGGGCGACGTGGACGGCGCCACCGCGATCCTGACCGAACTGAACCAGAAAGACCCGGACAACCTCAAGGTGCTGATTGATCTGGCCCAGCTCAAGGCCGAGGCCGGCGATCTGGAGACTGCAGAGCAGGTGCTGGCCAGCCTGCCGCCTGAAGAAAAGATGCAGCACCAGGCAAAACAGCTGGCGGCCCGGGTGAAGTTCCTGAAGCAGTCGGCGGAGCTGCCACCGATCAAGGATCTGGAGATGGCGTTGGAGCAGGATCCGAAAGACCCCAACGCCCTGCACCAGTTGGCCTTGCACCACGTGCTGCTGGAGAACAACGCCGAGGCCATGGACTTACTGATCCGGCTGATGCAGGTGGACAGCAAATACAAGGACGAGGCGGCCAAGACCACCCTGATCGAGCTGTTCGACAAGCTGGGCAACAACAACCCGGACGTGCGCACCTATCGGCGCAAGCTATACACCCTGATGCACTGAGGCTTTTGACGCCGGTTTCGGGGAACCAAAACCGGCGTCCGACCTTCAAACCGGGAGACATGGTTATCCCCGGTGGCTCCTCATGGCCCGTGTTGGTCGGCTCACAATTCTGCTCACTCTGGTCGCCCTGGCGCTGTCGGGGTGCGCCAACCGGCCGCTGATCGGAACCCATCAACCCGCCGTTGTCGCCGCGCCCGAGCACTGCCAGGCGGTGTTTTCCGATTGGCAGAGCGCCGCTGGCAGCGAGCAGCGGCTGGACGCCCAGGCCTATTCCCCACCGGGCTTTCCTTACCTACGAATCAATCGATTTCTCGCCAGCTTTGATCTGGATCGCCTGACCCCAGCCCAGCGTCGGACCTGGCTGGCCCGGGCGCACGCCGAGGCGCTGGCGGGCTGGCGCTATGAACAGCAGGGCCGCCCGGTGTCGTTGTCGCCCACGCTGGTTGAGCTGCGAGCCTGTGCGGCCCCGGCGCTGGCCAAGCTCGCCGACAGCCCAAGTCTCTGGGCACAGTTACAGCGAAACGCCGCGGTACCGGACAGCTACCGCACCGCGGCCCAGGTCGTGGGTGTTTACCCCCTGGTGAGGCCCATCGTGCGCTGGCGGGCGTCAGTGACCATGGGGGAGCTGGCTGAGCGCTTTGACCGGTATCGACCCCAGTCCGGCTGGCGCCATTATGGTCCCGGCTTCGATGTGGCGTCAGGGGCCGGGATAGCGCGACCCTATGCGCGCGACAGTCTGGGCATACCGATTCTGACCGGAGCGGCTCGGGACGCGTTGGTGCGTCGGCACGCGCCGAGCTTTCAGGTTGATGAGCGGGACCAGTACGACCTGCCCGGCATTCCCGGGCGCGCGCCGTCTGGCAAACTGCAGTTTCGGGAGGCCCCGATGGTGTATGTGCAGCTGGGCTACACCCGCCTGGACGGGGTGGTTCTGCCGCAGCTGACCTACGCACTCTGGTTTCCGGCCCGGCCCCCCGAAGGCCGAATCGACATTTATGCCGGTGCCCTGGACGGATTTTTCT
>JBPEXK010000154.1:0-2638 GCA_052031745.1 Marinobacter sp.
ACCGCCGGGAACGCCGATTTCCGGCCTTTCCACAGCAAGGCCCGCTCTTCCTCGCTCTCGGAGGTGCGCACGGAGGTGGCGCCAAACTTGCGGAACACTTCCTCGGCCTGAGCGATGTGCTCATCCACTTCCTCGACCGTGCCGTCCACTTCGCACAGCAGCAGTGCCTTGGCTTCCCGGGGGTAGCCGGCCTTGGCGAAGTCGTCGGCGGCGACGATGGCGTGACTGTCCATCATCTCCAAACCGCCCGGGATGATGCCGTGGGAGATTACCCCGCCGACCGCGTCACCGCCGTTCTGCACGCTGTCGAAACCGGCCATCACCACCCGCGCCACTTCCGGCTTGGGCAGCAGTTTGACCTTCACTTCGGTTACCACGCCAAGCAGCCCTTCCGAACCGGTCATCAGTGCCAGCAGATCCATGCCGCAGGAATCCAGTCCATCGCTGCCCACGGTGACCACATCACCCTCGGCGGTCACCATCTCGACGCTGTGCAGGTTGTGCACGGTCAGGCCGTATTTCAGGCAGTGCACACCACCGGAGTTTTCCGCCACATTGCCGCCGATGGTGCAGGCGATCTGGGACGAAGGATCAGGACCGTAATACAGGCCGTACTGGCCGGCCTCCTCGCTGATGGCAAGGTTACGCACCCCCGGCTGCAACCGGGCCGTTCGTGCGAGCGGATCGATTTCCAGAATCCGGTTGAACTTGGCCAGCGACAACACCACGCCCTCTTTGTGGGGCATGGCGCCGGCGCTCAGACCGGTGCCAGCGCCGCGGGCCACCACCGGCACCTTGTGTTCGTTGCAGATGCGCATCACTCGCTGCACCTGCTCCACGGTTTCCGGCAATACCACCAGCAGGGGCATCTCGCAGTACATGGACAGACCATCGCACTCGTACGGCTTCATGGTTTCACTGTCGGTGATGACGTAGTGCGGGTCGATGAACGACCGGAACTGTTCCGCCAGCTCGGCTTTGCTGACTGTTGGCTTGGTAGTCATAACGTTCTCTAAATTCGTGTCACGTCAGGGACCGCCACTAAAAGCGCGGCGCTTCGACGGGCCCGAAGGCCCGTCGTTTCTGCTGTGACAGCGGTTAACCGCGTTTGGTTTCAAAGTGATCAATGCCAGCCTGGGCGCAATCCATGTCCTGCTGGGGGGTACCGGAACTCAGCCCGATGCCACCAACCACTTCACCATTGACGATGACCGGCAGGCCACCGCCGACCGAGCTGAGCCGGCCGCCCACCTCGGTATGAATGCCAAAGGCCAGGCTGCCCGGCACGTTGGCCTTGTTGTAATCGTGGGTCGCCTTCTTGGCAGCGGCAGCGGTGAACGCCTTGTCCTGGGCGATGGTCACGCTGGTGATCTTGCCGCCGTCCATGCGCTCGAAGGCAATCAGGTTGCCGGATTCGTCCACGATGGCGATGCACATGGGCACGCCAATCTCACGGGCCTTCTCGGCGGCGCCTTCGATCAGAATGCGGGCGTCCGCGATATCCAGCCTGTTAATGGTCAACATAACGAATTTCTCCTTTGGTGAATTAGCCGTAAACCAGTCCCGGCAGCCAGGTCACAATGCCCGGGATCAGGATGCACATAAATAGTCCGAAAGCCTGAATGGCCAGGAACACCAGGGACGACCGGAAGATGGTGGCCATGGAAATTTCCGGCGGGCAGACCCCACGGATGTAGAACAGCGCATAGCCAAACGGCGGGCTGAGAAACGACATTTGCATGTTTACGAGATAGAGCACACCGAACCAGAGCACCACGTCCTCGCCGGACACCGGCGGGAAGCCAAACAGGCCCTGGAATTCCAGCGCCTCCACGATCGGTATAAAGATGGGCACTGCCAGCAACAGGATACCAACCCAGTCCAGGAACATGCCAAGAATGACCAGCAAAACCATCAAGAGGAACAGGATGCCGTACGCCGACAGGCCGGTGCCGAGGATGGCGTCGGTAACGAACTGCTGGCCGCCCTGGAGGATGTAGAAACCAACGAACACCGAGGCGCCGAACATGATCCAGAGCACCATGGCCGAGGCCTTGGCGGTGGTCACGGAGGCTTCCCGCAGGCCGGCGATGGAGAATTTGCCGTGCATCATGGCCACCACAATGGCGCCGAAGGAACCGATGCCAGCCGCCTCCACCGGGGTGGCGATGCCGCCGAACAGCAGGCCCAGCACCAGGCCGACCAAGATCAGCGGGGCGATCAGGCCGCGCAGGAGAATCAGCTTCTCGCGCAGGGAAATGCGTTCCTCCACCGGCACCGGCGGCCCCAGTTTCGGGTTGATCCAGCTGCGCACCAGCACATAGGTGATGTACAGGCCGGACAGCATCAGCCCGGGCACCACCGAACCCAGGTATAGCTCGCCCACCGACTGCTGGGCCACCACCGCATACAGGATGGCCAGGATCGACGGCGGAATCAGGATACCCAGGGTACCACCCGCCATGATCGAGCCGAGGGCAATCTTGTGGTCGTACCCGCGTTTGAGCATGGCCGGCAACGCGATGATGCCCATGGTCACCACGGCGGCGCCGATAACCCCGACCATGGCGGCAAGGATGGTGGAAGCCAGGATGGTCGCCGTGGCCAGGCCGCCACTGAGACCGCCCATCCACTTGTA
>JBPEXK010000155.1:0-16436 GCA_052031745.1 Marinobacter sp.
CTGCCGGTCGAAGCCATCGGATTTGCGCTTCTCGTAGGACAGGCGCCAGCTGCCGTCATCGCCGGCATCACCAACGGAAGTGAAGGTTCGCAGGTGGCCCCGGGAGCCGACAGAGGTGTATGCTTCGGCGCCGGCGGTATCGTGGGGCGATCGGGTAATGATGTTAATGCTGCCCAGGAAGGCGTTGATGCCGTGAGCCGCGGCATTAGGGCCTCGGCTGACCTCGATGCGTTCGATGTTCTCCAGGGCCACCGGCATGGCGATCCAGTCGACATCTGACAGGCTGGGGCGGTAGGCGGTGCGACCATCAATTTGCACCTGCAGCCGGCGCTGTTCGTATTGTGAGGTACCGTGGTAGGTGGTGACCTGGTTGTTACTGCCGTATTCGCCAACCACCATGCCGGGGACCAGGCGAAACACTTCGATCAGATTCATGATGCCGAGGTCGCGAATCAGATCGCCGGTAATGATGGTGGTGGTGCCGGGCACCTTGAGCTTGGATTGGCGCAGGCGGGTGGTGGTCAGAACTTCTGGGAGCGGGGCCTGGCCGTTCTCAAGGTCCAGGAATCCGGGGTAAACCTCGGGGTCTTCCGATTGCCCCAACGCCTGCGCTGGAAGGGCGAGGGCAAGGGCACAGCTCATGGCACTCAGGGCCATGGCCAGGTTGGGAACAGCCGGGATGGTCGATTTGGGCATGAGCGAGGATCTATAATTTGCCGAGTCGTAGCGCTGAACACTGTCACCGTGTTTTGGTCTATCGTAGGGGACTACACAGGGTTTGTCTCTCAAAAATGTAATGAATCTCTGAGCTGGGAGTTACAGCTTTATGAATTGCTGGGAAATTCTGGGAATTGAGCCGACCAATGATCGCCAACGCATTCAGCAGGCCTACGAGCAGCAGCTGAAATTTGCGTCTGGCGCCGAGGCCGAACGGCTGGATGACGCCTTTCGCGAGGCCACGGGCGATCGACCGGCCGCTCCCATCGCGACCGCCAAACCGGCTCCGCAGCCAGATCCGGTGGCAGAGCCAGTGCAGCCAGCCAACGCGACCCTGAGCGCCAGCGAAGGCCAGATCGTTCGGGAGGTGGTAATTCAGGTGAATGCCTTGCTGAACGATTCCGCCCGCAGTCGGGATGTCGGCATCTGGAAGGCGATCCTGTGCGAGGCGCCGGCTGATCAACCAGCGGTAAAGCGCGAGATTGGAGGCCAGCTCGAACCCCAGCTGCGGCCGATGGCCGAAAACGGTGGCCTGCCGTTGCCGGTGGCGCAGTTTCTGGGCGACTGGTTTGAATGGTCCAGCCTCCAGGACAAAGTGGCGAGCCAAGCTCAAGAGGCGGAGTCGAGGGCTGAAGAAGCCACTGCTGAAGAGATTGAGCAACCGCCCCAGCTGGTCAATTTCTGGCCCGCCGTAATCGGCTGGATTGTCGGGCTCGCCATCCTGGCCAGCCTGTTCGGCGGCATGGGCGGGGGCGGTTAACCCCCGGCCTCAGCCTCATTCGCATCCATCCTGGCCCGGTAGCGCTGGGCCAACATTGCCCCCAAAATCACCTGGATCTGGTTGTAGCACATGATCGGCAGTACGATCATGCCGAAACCAGGGTGTCCGGAGAACAGCACCTTGGCCATGGGCAGGCCAGACGCCAGGCTCTTTTTGGAGCCACAGAACACCACGGCCGCCTCATCGGCCAGGCTGAAGCCAAAGTAGCGCACGATCAGCCGTGCGATCACCATGAAGAGCGCGAGCAGCACCACGCACAGCACAATGGTAAGAACGATGGCTTTGACCGGCAGGTTTTGCCAGAGCCCACTTTCCACCGAGTGCGAGAACGCCGAGTAAACGATCAGCCAGATTACGCACTGATCGTATCGAGCCATCAAGCCCTCATTTCGCCCCAGAAAACCGCCCAGCCAGGGCCGCATGGCATGGCCCACCGCAAACGGCAGCAGCAACTGCATCACGATATCCTTCAGGGCCTCGATCACAGAGAAGTCGCCAGCGCCGGAGGTGCTGACCAACAGCAACAGCAGGAACGGCGTCAGCATCATGCCGAATACGTTCGAGGCGGCCGCGCTGCAGATGGCCGCCGGAACGTTGCCTCGGGCCAGGGCGGTGTAAGCGATTGATGAGGACACCGCCGAGGGCAGGACGCCCAAATAAAGGAAACCCAGACCCAGGTCGGTCGGCATCCACGATGGGGCCAGGTCACTCAAGCCATTGATCGGCAGAACCGCGAGTGGGAAGAACACGAAGGTCAGCGCCGTGATGATGATGTGCAGGCGCCAGTGGGTGGCCCCGGCAATGATCTGTTCCCGCGACAGGGCGGCACCATGGAAGAAGAACAAAAGCGCGACGGCGATGGTCCCGGCTGTGGCCAGACCATCGCCAATGGCGCCGGTGGCGGGCAGGAACGAGGCCAGGACAATGGCGCCAAGCAGCAGCAGGGTAAAGGTGTCTATTTTACCTTTCATGGTTCAGGCCTCCTTGCTTTGCAGGGCCAGGAGGCTCGGCTCCAGCAGCGCACGGGCGAGCTGTTCTGCCTTGGCGGCATCACGCCGGCGTACGGCCGCCAGCAGCAACTCGTGGTCCTCCTGGGAGGGTTCCGGCAGGTCCGCTTCGGTTTCGGTGCGTTCGATGGTTTCCCGAATGCCGTGGGAGAAGTAGTTGTAGAGCTCGGTGAGGGCAGGGTTGTGGGAGGCCGCCACCAGCCCATGGTGGAACTTCTGGTCGTGGCGAATTCGCTCTGCCATTGAATTACCGGCTTTGGCGCGGGCATCCAGGGCTTGCTCCATGATGCGAAGATCCCGTTCCGACCGGCGCTGGGACGCGAGTTTCGCTGCCTCGGTCTCCAGCATGATGCGAACCTCCAACTGATCCGCCAACTGGGTGCGGCTGATGCGCCTGAGGGTTTCGCCCGCGTCCTGGGTCGAGCGCACGTAAGTGCCGTCGCCCTGGCGGGTCTCGAGAATGCCCACGTGCACCAGCACGCGAACGGCTTCGCGCACGGTGTTGCGGCTGACGCCCAGGGCCTCTGAAAGTTCGGATTCGACAGGCAATTTGGAGCCCAGGGGCCAATCGCCGGATTCGATGGTCTGGCGCAGGCTGTTGATCGCGGTATCCACCAGGGAGCCTTTGCGAATTTTCTCAAGCATATCGGATCATCCTATAACCAATAACCCAATCATCCTATGAATTTGACCGGCATGCAAATGGCTGGCGTTTCTATCCTCTGGTGGGCGCATCGAGAAATTGGTAATCGGCGGTGTCAACGTGGCGGGTGGCGAACCGGTAACTGAAAGTGAACCCTGGCCAGTTTACGGTGTTCTTGCCATTGGCATCGAGGTACCAAGAGCTGCAGCCTGAGCTCCAAACACTGTCCTCCAGGCCACTTTGAACCACCGCGGAGAACCGCTCCTGACGGTCCTTGCGCACGTCCATGGCTGCGCCAGGGTATTTCTGCAAAGCCTTGAGCGCATCCAGCACGTATCGGATCTGGGATTCGAGCATGAACACAATGGAGTTGTGGGCCAGGTTCGTATTTGGGCCATAGAGCATGAATAGGTTCGGGAAACCATTGACGGTGATGCCCTTGAACGCCGACGCGCCTTCGCGCCAGGCCTCGCTCAGGGAGAGCCCGCCGCGCCCGGTAATGGTCATGGGCGCCAGAAACTCTGAGGCCCTGAAGCCAGTACCACAGATGATGGCGTCGACAGAATGATGGCGGCCGTCGGCGGTGACCACGCCATCGGTGTCAATGCGCTCGATCGTCTCGGTTATCAGGTTGACGTTGGCCTGGTTGATGGCCGGATACCAGTCGTTGGATATCAGAATGCGCTTGCAGCCGATCTGGTAATCGGGAATCACATGCTTGCGTTTGTCCGGATCGGTGACGTGCTTGTAAGCCTCCCGGCGCGCCTGACGGGCGAAGAACTCCAGAATGGCATTGAACCCGGTAAACGCCAGCGCCCGGCTTTCGTTCTTCCAGTAAATCAGGTAGCGGTAAAGCCGGTCCCAGGCGGGCAGAGTTCGGAACAGGGTCTGTTCCCACCGGCGAAACGCCCGGTCGGGTTTGGGCAGCACCCAGGGCGCGGAGCGCTGGAACAGACTCAGGGAGCTGGCGGTTTTCGCCAGCTCCGGCACAAACTGGATGGCACTGGCACCAGTGCCGATGACCGCCACGCGTTTGTCGGCGTAATCGAAGCTGTGGTCCCAGCGCGCGGAATGGAACACCTTGCCGGCGAACCGGTCCAGGCCCGGGATACTCGGCCAGGCAGGTCGGTTCAGTTGACCCGTGGCGGTGATCACCACATTGGCGGTCAGGACTTCGCCGCCTTCGAGCACCACGGTCCAGACATTGCGGTCCTCATCGAACCTGGCCTCCCGTACCGGGCAGTTGAGGCGAATATGGTCCGCCAGGGCGTATTTCTGAACGCAGTGCTCCATGTAGCCAAGGATTTCTTTCTGGAGGCCGAATTTCCGCGACCAGTCGTGCTTGGGTTCGAAGGAGTAGGAATAGAAGTGGCTCTGAACGTCGCAGGCGGCGCCGGGGTAGGTGTTGTCGCGCCAGGTACCGCCCACGCTGTGCCCCTTCTCCAGCACCGTGAAGGTATCGATGCCCGCCATTTTGAGTTTGATGGCCATGCCCAGGCCGCCAAAACCGGCGCCAATGATGAGGATGCTTGGCTGGTTGGAGTCGTTCGATCGAGTCATGGGCGAGCCTGAGTCGTTATTGTTTTGATGTGCTTTATTCGAGTATACGGGCGGAGAGCGTCCGAATGGGTGACCATTTTTACCAGCCGCGCTGGTCAGAATGACCAATGGCCAGTGCCGGTCAGCAGTTCCTCTGCCGGTTGTGCCAGCAGCCGCGTCAGCAGCGGCGGTTCGAATTGTCGCCGGATACTGATGGCATAAAACTCCTCGAACACGCCGGGCAGCGCACCATAGTCATGAAGCGCGCCGCTTGTGAGTTCGTCCCTGACCACAACCGGCGGTAGCACCGCCAGGTGGTGGGTGTCCCGGGCCAGCAGTCGCATCATGGCCATGTCGTCCACCTCCGCGACAATGCGCGGGCTCAGCTTGTGGTAGTCACACAGCTGGTCGAAAGCATGCCGGATGTTGTTTTCACGCCCGGGCACAATCAGGCTCTGGGTCGATACCAGTTGCTCGAACGCACCCACCTCGGTCTTGTCCGGCCGCCCGATCAGGCTCACGGGTTGGCGCGCGATGCGGCGGGAGCGCCAGGGGTTCTCCTCATCCCCATGCACGGGCTGATTGGACAGCACCAGATCAAGCCGATGGGCCGACAGCCGCCGAAGCAGGTCCTCCAGGGTGCCACTCTGGAGGATCAACTCGAGATCCTCGCGACCCAGCAGCGGTCTGAGGAAGCCCTCCTGGAAGTTCCTGGACAGCGTTGCCACCGCGCCAATTTTCAGGCTTTCCCGATTGGCCTGGGCGCCGGAACGGAATAACTCGGACAACTCTTCTCCTTGCCGGAAGATATCCTCGGCATAGCCAAACGCCACCCGGCCGGCCTCGGACAACCGCAGCCGTCGACCTTCGCGGATGAACAGGTCGTAGCCCAGGCTGTCCTCGAGTTTGCGAATCTGGCCAGACAGAGCTGACTGGGAGACATGCAAGGATTCCGCTGCTCGGGTCAGGTGGCCGGTCTTGGCGACGGTCCAGAAATAATAGAGGTGATGGTAGTTCAGGCGCATCAAAACAGGCTCCCGGACGTGGTGGTGTCAATTCGTTCTTATAAACAGAACGATTCCTTCGTTATAAACCATTTTTTATATCAAAGCATTCCCTTCACAGTATTCCCACGTTCCATGGGAGGCTGTTATGCAGGAATTTCTGACCGTTTTATCCGTGCCCGCGCTACTGGTCTGGCTGCTGTTACCGATTGCGCTCTTACTTCTGGCCGCCTTCAGCGGTTGGACCGGAAATCCATTGAAACAGAACCATTGCTGGCGGATTGCCCGGCGGCTGTTCGAGGCTTCCATGGTCGCGACCCTGGCTTTGGGAGTGCTGCTTCTGCTTGGCGCCGGTGTGCCGGAACTGGGCCGTCAGTTTGGTCTGTACCCGGATGGCTTGGCCGTCTGGATGGCGATGCTGGTTGCCTTCATCGGCTGGGTGATTCTTCGATACGCCGATGACTACCTGCGTGGCGATCCGGCCCGTGAGCGGTTTCTGCCCTGGTTCCTGACCACGCTGGCCAGTGTTCTGCTCCTGTTGTTCACCGACAACCTGCTGGTGTTTGCCGGCGCCTGGGTGGGCGTCAGCCTGGCGTTGCACCACTTGCTGACCCTGTATGGGAATCGGCCCGAGGCCCGGCTGGCGGCGTTGCAGAAATTCATCGTCAGCCGAATCGGGGATGCCTGTGTCGTTACCGCGGTTCTTCTGCTGTACAGCCACTATGGCAGCTTCCATCTGCCCGACATGCTCGCGGCCGCATCGGCGGAGCAGGGGGCGTCCACGGCCCTGGCTGTCGCTAGCGTGCTGTTCGCGGTAGCCGCTGTACTGAAATGCGCGCAGATACCGTTTCACGGCTGGCTGCTCCGGGTTATGGAGGCACCAACCCCTGTGTCGGCGCTGTTGCACGCCGGTGTAATCAACCTGGGGGGCTACCTCTGGCTGCGCCTGTTCCCGGTTTTCGACGGTTTCACGGCGGGACACCTGGTGTTGATGGTGGTGGGTGGTTTAACCGCGGTGGTTGCGGTATTGGCGATGATGAGCCAAACCTCGGTCAAACACGCCCTGGCCTGGTCTACCTCAGCGCAGATGGGCTTCATGCTGTTTGAGATTGGCATGGGGGCCTACACCCTGGCGTTTCTGCACCTGGTGGCGCACTCCTTGTACAAGGCCCATTCCTTCCTGGCCTCAGGCCGGACGGTAGCCGTCGCTAACGTGGTGTCCATCGGCGAAGACCTGTCCCGGGCGCGATTCGGCTGGGTCGCCGCAGCCGGTGCGCTGACTGGCCTCCTGCTTTGGCTATTCCCAGGCCTCGTTAACGGCAACCTGGTGCTGGCCGGGGTGTTGGTAATGGCGATCTGCGGCGCGGTGGCCGGTATTCCCTCCGGTGCCCAGCTCCAGACTCGTTTGCAGTTGGCGGCACTCGCCCTGGCCATCGTGCCCATATACGGGGTGCTGCATTGGCTGGTTGATCCGGTTCTGATGCCATCGCCCGAATTCGTCCTGCCTGTCGAAGTCCAGATGCTGGGGCTGCTGTTCCTGGCGGCACTGGTACTGATGTCGGCGGCAATTACGTTCTGCCCTGAGCGTCGCTTTTCCCTATTGCTGCGGGTTCACATCAGCCACGGTTTTTACCTGATGTTGCCGTTTGATCGGCTGACCGCGCGGCTGGCCGGACATCTCCGCGGGCTCAATTCCCACGTTTCCTCATCCACCGAAGGTGTTACCGCCTTAGGAGAGAAATCATGACCAATATTGCCGCCCAATCATTGCCTCTGGATGATGCTCACCCGGCTACGCCCGCAGCAAAGTTGCCTCCGTGCGCGGTGGTGCCACCAAGTTGGCCGCTGCACCGCTGGATTGCGGTGAATCCCTGGTGGGGGTTGCGCCATCTCCCTGCGGAGGCGGCCAGTCAGGTCCCGGGCGTTCGGCCCAAGACCAGTATATTCATGCCTGTGTCGTTCTATCGGGACGCCTGGATCGGCGGTCGGATTCAAGAGCAGGACCTGCTGGCGGCAGCAAAAGAGCAGGGCGCCGGGGGCACGGTCCAGCAATGGCTGTCTGTGTTGGAGCGATCAGACGGCGCGCCGATAATCCCGGCGCCCCTGGCCCTCGAGCTGTGTCGGGAGGCCCATCACGAACCGGCTCTCGAGGCGGTATGCGAACAGGTCGCCCGGGCATGCGCGCTTTACTTCGACAAGCGGCAGTCCCGGGGCTTCGTGCGGGGGCTGGCTTCGTCGCTGTTCGAGAGCTGGTTGGAGCAAGCCAGCCACGACCTGAGCCTGGATCAAAGAACCGAGTTAAAGGGAGCGCGAAAAACTCTTGCCAAAGTCTCGAGAAATTATCAGCAAGCCTATGATTGGGCACACAAAATAATTTCTCTAAATGACGTCGACCTGGAGTGCCTGGCCAACCGTTTGTTGTTCGAGTTGGTGGGCTGGAGTTCTCTGTGCCGGGGACTGGAGTGGCGCGAGGCGCTGGAAGGACGGGAATCGGCAGTCACCGAGCAGATGCTGGCAGTGCTGTTTGTCTGGGAGGCGGTTGCCCTGGCATTAGCCAGCCCGGACCAGCGTCATCAATGGCAGCGGGCGTGGGGGCAGTACCGGAAAAACGTTCAGAGAGCGGGCTCGGCCAATGGCCAGTCTCAAGCACAAAGAGTTTGGCACCGGGCCTTCGAGCTGGGGTATCAGCGCCAGCTGTGTTCCGCACTGGCGGGACCCGCCTCCGCAGACGAAAAGGAGAACCTGGAATCCTCCGGTGTGGCCGTCCAGGCGGTGTTTTGCATCGACGTTCGTTCCGAGGTGCTGCGGCGCCATCTGGAGGCCTGTTCGCCCAAAGTGCAAACCCTTGGCTTTGCCGGTTTCTTTGGTGTGCCCATCGAACACCAGACTCTGACGAGCGCAGCCAATCAAGCGCGGTTGCCTGGGTTGCTGGCGCCGGTGTATCGGCTGGTGGATTCCACTGGTAACCCCCGGGAAGATTGGGTTACCCGGCGCTCGGCTGAGAACCGGGAGACCGTTCGGCAGTCGGTGCGCAAAGCCAAGTACAGCAGCTTCTCAAGCTTTACCATTGTCGAGAGCACCGGATTGGCCTGGGCCTGGAAACTGGTCAAGGACAGTTTGAACAAGCCGGCAACCAAGGAAGAAGACGACCGACCCCTGAGCCGCCGGTTCCACCACCGTCATGGCGGGGATCCGGTGGCCGACAGCGACCGGGTCACCCTGGCCGAAAACCTGTTGCGGGGCATGTCGAAAACCAATGATTTCGCGCCTCTGCTGGTTCTGGTCGGCCACGGCAGCCATTCCGATAACAACCCGCACCAGGCCAGCCTGGCCTGCGGGGCCTGCGGGGGGCAGAACGGTGGCTTGAATGCCTCGGCCGCCGCAGAACTGATCAACGAGCCAGTGATTCGGGCCGGCTTGGTGAGCCGCGGGATACGGATCCCAGATTTCACCCTGGCGGTTGCGGCCGAGCATTGCACGGTGACTGATAGGGTCCGAATCCTCGAACGGGAGCGCATACCCACCGCCTATTTGAGCTCGGTGATTGAGTTCGAGGAGCAACTGGCAGAAGCCAGCCAGGCTGCCCGCCGGGAACGGGCAACGGTGCTTGGCCTCAACGGGTTGAATGACGATGCGCTATTACAGGCAATGCAGCGCCGCACCACCAACTGGTCTGAGGTGCGCCCGGAGTGGGGGCTGGCGAATAATGCGGCCATCGTTTTTGCCAAGCGAGCCCGCACCCGCGGAACCAATCTGCACGGTCGGGTGTTCCTGCACGATTACGACCCGGACCAGGATCCGAACGGCCAGATCCTCGAGGCACTGATGACCGCGCCCCTGGTGGTGGCCAACTGGATCAACCTCCAGTACCTGGGTTCCGTGGCCGCGCCCGACACCTTTGGCGCCGGGAACAAGCTGCTGCACTCGGTGGTGGGCGGCAATCTAGGGGTCGTGGAAGGTAACCATCCGGATTTACGGCTCGGGCTGTCGATGCAGTCGGTCCATGATGGCCAGCGCTGGCGGCACGAGCCCATCCGCCTCCACGTGGTGATCGATGCTCCGGCAGAGCGAATAGAAGCCATCCTGAGCAGGCAGTCGGACGTCCGCCAGCTAGTGGACAATCGTTGGTTGTGGCTGTTTCGGTGGGGTGAGCAAGGCTTGGAACGCTATCACAACGGCTGCTGGAGCAGCGTGGCTGGCGATTCCGAGGAGGATTTTGGGGGCAATGCGAATAGCTAGTCGGTTATTTAGGGAGGGCGGTAACTTCGCCCTCCCGGCCTGTTCGCTTTAATCCTGGAGTTCGGCGTTCAGCAGTTCCGGCTTTTTCAGGGCTTTCTGAAACAGGTCCTTTTCTTCGGCGATGGCCATGGCGCACTGTTCCGCCAGGTCGTCGCTGAGTCCTTCCACTTTTCGGTTCAGGAACACCTGTATCTCTTCAGCCAGTTCCAGGATTTTGTCCCGGGCATCGGCGTCAGCTTTTGATGTGAAAAGCATGGATTCAGGATGTTTCAGCGCCATATCAAGGCCGTCCCTATCGGAAAAATAGACTGCTTGTACCGCCATGGTCACTCCTCGCAGTGAATGCGTGATACTGTATAAAAAGACAGTGTAACGGAAGCGAGGGTGGGCCGACAATAAAGTTTTGGTAAGGGGTGCAAAAAGCAGTTACAAATTTTCACATCCCGATCTAGAGTTAAATCGTAGACGATCGTTTCCAATAGCGAAGTGACCTTGCGATGACAAAATCCAGCAAGCTGTGGTGGGCTGTAATCGCTCTGGTAGCGGGCATAAGCCTCAGTCTTGTGTTGGGCCGGACTCTGTACACCGAAGAGTCCCGCGCCATCGAGAACGAATTCCGGGCAGATATCGACCAACTGTCGGCTGTGTTCGAGCGCGAGGTCCTTCTTCATCTGGAAATCCTGAACGCGCTCAAAGATGCTGTAGCGATCATGCCCGAGATGAACTCGCAGCGCTTTGCCATCCTCACCCGCCGAATCCTCGAACGTTCCCCAGCCATTCAGGCGTTCGCTTGGGCGCCGGTGGTTCGGCACGACGACCTCTCAGCCTTCACTTCGCGCCAGCGCAGCGAATTCGTCAATTTCGTGATCATGGAAGTTTCCGGAACCGGGCTCCGACAGGCTCAAGAGCGGCCCTGGTACGTTCCGGTGCAGTACATTGAGCCGCTCTCGGAAAACCGGGCCGCGCTCGGGTTTGACCTTGCCAGCGAAACACTGCGACTGGCGGCGTTGCTGGCCGCTAGGGACACCGGAAAAATAGCAGCCACGGCCGGTATCCGTCTGGTTCAGGAACCGGAAAACCAGAAGGGTTTCCTGGTGTTCGCGCCGCTGTATCGCAGCCCGCCAAGTTTGCGATCTGAGCCTGTTGGGTTGGAACATTACGGCTTTATCAACGGCGTGTTTCGGGTTGGTGAACTGGTGGATCAGGCCATCGGCCACGAGTTGCACGACGATGTGCTGTTCCAGGTTTACGACCGCTCAGGTATCGAAAATTCCTTACTGTACAGCTCCAGTCAAACCGACTCCCAGCAGTGGCAGGAAAGTATCCGTTATCAATCCGGAGTGTTCGACATCGCAGGTCGGGATTGGGTGGTGGAGGCGGTGCCGGCGCAGGGATTCTTTGAGCGGCGCCGAAGCGCGTTTCCGTTTTTTGTCAGCTCCGTGGGTGTGGTGTTGTCCGGCCTGGTGTTTGGGTATGTACTGGTAAGCGACCGGCGCAACGCCGAATTGCGCGATGCCAAAGCCCAGTTGGAAAAGATTTCCATGACCGATTCCCTGACCGGTCTGGCCAACCGGCGCCAGTTCGACGCCTGCCTGCAATTGGAATACCGCAGGGCGGTACGGCACGGGACAGCGTTAACGCTGGTGATGCTGGATATCGATCAGTTCAAGGATTACAACGACCACTACGGGCATCCGGCGGGAGACGCCTGCCTGCAACAGGTGGCCGAGGCTTTGCGGGAGACGATTCACCGGCCAGCCGATTTGGTGGCACGTTACGGTGGTGAGGAGTTTGCCCTGGTGTTGCCGGAAACCGACGACGGCGCTGAAGTGGCGGAGGCCTGTCGCCGGGCTGTCGAGGCGCGGCAAATTCCCCACGAGGCGTCGATGGTGTCCGACGTGGTCACCATCAGCGTTGGCATTGCGGTGCTAACACCCAAGACCTGGCACCAGAACGTCAATGACCTGCTGCACCGGGCCGACGAGGCCCTTTACGAGGCCAAGGAATCTGGCCGCAATCAGGTGTGCCAGGCCTGATCAGTAACGGAGCAGGGCAGAGCCCCAGGTAAAGCCGCCGCCAAAGGCCTCCAGCAACAGCACTTCGTTGCGTTGGATACGCCCGTCGCGCACCGCGACATCGAGCGCTAGGGGAATCGAAGCGGCCGACGTGTTGCCGTGCTCGTTGACGGTAACCACCACGCGTTCCATGGGCATGTTTAGCTTCTTGGCGGTAGCCGCGATGATTCTGAGGTTGGCCTGATGCGGCACCAGCCAGTCCACATCCGATTTCTGCATCTGATTGGCGTCCAGGGTCTCATCGACGATCTTGCCCAGGGTGTTGACTGCCACCTTGAACACCTCGTTTCCCTTCATCTCGACAAAGGCCTTGCCGGCTTTTACTTGGTCGTAGCCGTCGGCAATACCGCAGGGTACGTGCAGCAGGTCTTCGTATTGGCCATCGGCGTGAATGTGGGTGGAGAGAATGCCGGTTTCTTCATTGGCTTCCAGCACCACCGCGCCGGCACCGTCGCCGAACAGAACGCAGGTGCCACGATCTTCCCAGTTGATGATGCGGGAGAACACTTCGGCACCAATCACCAGCGCTTTCTTGCTGCCACCTGTGCGAATGAATTTTTCCGCGGTCGCCAGGGCGTAGACAAAGCCACTGCACACCGCCTGTACGTCGAACGCCGGGCAGCCCCGAATGCCCAGGCGCGCCTGCAGGATGCACGCACAGCTGGGGAAGATTTTGTCTGGGGTTGAGGTCGCGAAAACGATCAGGTCGATCTCGTCCGGCTGAATGCCGGCCGCTTCAATGGCGCGGCGCGCCGCGGGCTCCGCCAGGTCAACCGTGGTCTGGTTTTCCAGGGCAATGTGTCGACGCTCAATGCCGGTGCGCTCCCGGATCCACTGGTCAGTGGTGTCGACCATCTTTTCCAGGTCCTGGTTGGTAACGATGTTCTCAGGCAGGTAAGAACCTGTACCGGCAATTCGTGCAAAGGTCATTCGAGCGTGTCCCACGGTATAACTGTGTATCGTTCTCACATGCTATACCCACCGGGTAACGAGCGTTATTAGCGATTTGTCAAAGGCGCCCCGAAAATGGCAGCCTCGGCTATTATAAAGAAGCGACCGAAACAAACGCTGAATCGGAGAGGAGAGCACCGTTATGGGTATTTCCAGTCACCAGCTTCACCAAGAATTTCCTCAGTACAGCGATCTCATTGATGAATTGAAAAACAACGATCCCAAGTTCGGCGACAAGTACAAGCAGTATTCTCAGCTGGATCAGGAAATTGAGGGACTGGAGCGTCGTGACGCACCAATCGGAGACGACAAACTCCATCGTTTGAAGCAGAAAAGGGCTCACCTGAAAGACGAGATTTACAAGACCCTGGTCCAGAATGGCCACGGCGCCTGAACGCACTTTCCTGTCTGACCGAGCCGGGCATTTTCAGGCCCGGCTACGTACCTTCCGAAACCACCCGAAACGCCGCCAGGCCGCGCTGATAGGGGTTTCCAAGTATTCAGACTGTCATACCCGGTCATTAAAATAGGGGCCTATTGAAAAAGGGTTCCGAGACTAGGAATTCATGACTACTGAAACTGGAGACTGTCTATGAAACGAGCTGCATCAATCTATAAAGGTTGGCGAATGAAACGCAACTTTGTGCACCTGGTGATGACCACCGATCGTCGCCTGCTAAACGACGTTGGTTTCTCGCCAGACGTGGTTCACGAGAAGCTGAACACGCCCTTCTGGAAGTTTTAATGCCTTCCAGAAACGCCCGGGGTCGCAGTGCTCTGGCCGTCTAACCCTCGGCCGGCCCCGGGCAATTCTTTCCTTCCTTGTAAGACCTTCTTTTAGCTCACGCGGAAACGTCGAACCAAACCGTCCAGGTCATCGGCCATGGTAGCCAGTGACTGGCTGGACTGATTGACATGCCCAATGTCTTCCGCGAGCTTGTCGATAGCGCCACTGCTGGCTTCCACGTTCTGAGTCATTTCCGCCGCAGTCGCCCGTTGTTGCTCGGTAGCGCTGGCGATTTGGGTGGTCATCTCAACAATCCGGTGCACCGCCGAGAGGATGTCCGCGAGCGCCGTTCCCGATTTTTCTGCTTCTTCGGTGGCTTCGCCAGCCATCTGTTTGGCCCGGCTCATGTCGACCACGGCACCGGCGGCGCCTTCCTGCAGATTTGAAACAATGCGCTCAATGTCGACGGTGGAATCCTGAACCCGCTTGGCCAAGCCGCGAACTTCGTCGGCAACCACCGCAAACCCGCGCCCCGCGTCACCGGCTCGGGCTGCTTCGATAGCGGCATTCAGGGCCAGCAGGTTGGTCTGTTCAGCGATGTTCTGAATGACCTCGAGCACGCTGCCGATCTCGCCGGATTCGTTTTCCAGGCGCTGGATACGGGTTGAACCTTCCTGCACCTGATGGGCCAGGCTGTTGACCGCCTTGATCGCCGTAGCAACGGTTTGTTGCCCGGTTTCGGCCAGGGAGGCTGCCTTGCGGGCCGATTCATCGGTATCGTTGGTGTTGGAGGCGATTTCTTCCGAAGTAGCCACCATCTCCTGCATGGCCGCGGATACCTGGGTGATCTGGTCCCGCTGGTGCTCGGAATTTTCGGTGGTGCGAGTAGTGATGCCCGACAGGGATTCGGATTCCGAGGTGAGCTTGTGAGAGGAAGTAACGATCTTGGTGATGGTGTCTTCCAGGGTTGCCAGGAACGCATTGACCGCGCCGATAAAGTCGCCGATTTCGTCTGGACGACCGGAAGTCAGACGGGTAGAAACATCGCCTCGATTCGCGCTGATGGCTTCCAGGTAATCCAGGATTTCCCGGCGAGCGCGTTTGACGCTATTGCCCATCAGCCGGCTCATCAGCACTGCCACGATAAGGCCAAGTACGACAGAGACGACGAAAGCGGCCAGGGTAAACTGTAGAGCTTTGTCGGTCTCGGCGTCGGCATCGTCGGCCACTTTACCCAGCGAGCCAAAGACGCTGTGCTCCAGGTCCCGCGCCATTTCGGCGATCTGTGGGCCGAGGGTGTCGAGCTTCTGGGTTTTTACCTGCACCAGGGTGTTTTGTTGTACCAGCAGCTTCTCGACCCCGGCCTTGTAGCCGGCCAGCGCTTCGACTGCGGTGTCGAAATAATCCCGGACATAGTTGGGTACGTCTGACTCATCGACCAGACCGAGCGCGTCTTGCAGGTCTTCGATTGCGTAGCCGAGCGCCTTTTTCGAATCCTCGTCGCCTTCGGCAAAGTAGCGTTGCGCCGTCATCCGCATCACCAGTGCGTCGCTCATCATTTGCTCGAGTACCGCCCGCATTCGGCTGTCGGGGCTACGATTGGCGACGCCATCCAGAGCCCGGCGCAGCGCTTTCGACGCGTTCGGGCCGTGCACATCCAGTTCTTTTTCGATGATCGCGAGCACCTGCTTCTTGGCGGGAACCAGTTCGTTTTTGAAGGCGTCGGCGTATTCGCGGGTGGCGCTCTCGATGTTGTCGACCAGCTGAGCGCGTTCGGGATCCTGAATGTTGTCCTGAGCATTCTGCATGCTCTGTTCGAACTCGGCTTCCAGTTCGGAGAACGAGGCCAGCAGATCCTCGTTGCCGGTGGAGTAGTAGTCGAATACCCGAAGCCGCATTCGGTACAGGTTGATCAGTGCATCGGTGGCCGTTGCGGTGTCGGGAGCCAGATCTCGCGCCACGGTGT
This sequence comes from Marinobacter sp., assembly GCA_052031745.1. GTDB lineage: Bacteria > Pseudomonadota > Gammaproteobacteria > Pseudomonadales > Oleiphilaceae > Marinobacter. The sequence goes on from JBPEXK010000155.1 coordinate 15,650, forward strand.
TCATCCGTTCATCGAGAATCTGAAACTCCCGGATGCAGTAAAAGGTAACAAACGCAAAGAGCAGGAGAATGAATACCGGGGCAATCAGCAGCTTGCCGGGCACACCCAGTTTCCGCTCGACTGTCTCAAATACCGATGCGGCCATTGTTGTTCCTTCTTGTGGTTCTGACGATAGTTAGGTTAACGACCGATTGAAACCAAACTGAAGGAAAATTGGTAACTAAATTCGTTACCGGAGTTTGCGAAAAATTACCCGATGGCTAATGGACGAACTGGATGGTGCGGTTACACCATCCAGCCGAACAGGAAGTCGAACAGGGTGCCGAAGATATTACGATCTTTCTTGGCTGATTCGGACTGCTCGGGGGCAGGCGCTTCCTGGATGCCAGCGCTGGTGGGTTCCGTAGGCAACTGCTCGGACGCGTCTGCTAACTCTGCCGGTGTTTCGGGAGCAGCGGCGGCAGTTGCGTCGTTCTGGGAGGCTTCAGACACCGTGCTGTCAGCCGAAGTTGGTGCTGGCTGCGCGGTTTGTGGGGCTGGTTTCACCTCCGCCGGTTGACGGCTGGCGGCGACCACGATGGGTTTGGGTTCTTCGATAGGCTTGGTTTTGGCAACCCGATCGGTCGCAGGTTCGGCTACCTGGGCACGGGGTTGTTCTTTTGTCGAAGTGGCTTTTGCCGCTGGCGCGGTTTCAGGCGCCTTCGCAGGTTCCGGTGTTGTGGCTTCTACGGCAGCAACCACTTTCACCGGTTCCGGTTTGGGTTCGGGCTTTTTCGGAGCCGGAGCC
>JBPEXK010000156.1:0-9665 GCA_052031745.1 Marinobacter sp.
GTCGGGTGATGCAGCGGGTTCGCGAGGAAGGCTATGGCGTCGTGAACATCGACAGCACCATCATTGCCCAGGCACCAAAGATGGCCCCGCACATCGAGGCCATGCGTCTGAACATCGCCGAGGATCTGGGCATTCCGGCCAGCCGGGTAAGTGTGAAGGCGACCACCACCGAGAAGCTGGGCTTCACCGGTCGCGGTGAGGGCATTGCCTGTCAGGCCGTGTGCCTGCTGGAGCCGGTGGCGTCGTGAGTGAAGAGGTGACACCGGAGCAGCGCTGGCGGTTGGATTGGCCAACGTCCGCAGGCCAGCGACTGGCTCGGGCACGTCTGAAGACGCAGCCTGAGGATTTCCAGGTCGACGAGCACCTGGACGGTGTGCCGGACGAGGCCGATTTGGGTGAGATTACCGGCGAGGGCGAGCACCTGTTGTTGCGCCTGCGCAAGACCGGCGACAACACCGAGTTTGTCGCGCGGGAATTGGCAACCCTGGCCGGGTGTCGGGCTTTCGATGTCGGTTTCTGTGGTCTCAAGGATCGCCACGCGGTCACCAGTCAATGGTTCAGTCTCTATCGACCCGGGCAGGCGGCCGATGACCGCGCCTTTATAGCGCAGGTCGCGGAGCGCTGGTCCGTGCTGTCGGCGGTCCGCAGTTCTCGCAAGTTGCGCCGGGGCGACCACGCCGGCAATCGGTTCGTTATCCTGCTGCGGGATCTGCTGGGCCCGAGGGTAGAACTCGATCAGGCGCTGGCACGATTGCAGGACCAGGGCGCGCCCAACTATTTCGGTCCCCAGCGATTTGGCCACGGCGGTGCCAATCTTGATCGCGCCGCGGCCATGGACCCGTCGGCCATGGACAGCCGTGGCCGTTCAAAGGGCAGAGGTCGCAAAGGCAAACACCGCGCTGGCAGAGCGGCCTCGAAAAACGTATTGTACTTTTCGGCGGCACGTTCGTGGCTGTTTAACGAAGTGCTCGCGCGCCGGGTAGTCGACGGCACCTGGTTGTCGATGATGAGCGGTGAACCGGAGCGGGAGCAGCGGCCAGATGTGCCGACGGGACCGCTCTGGGGTGACGGAGGTACCAGTGCCGAGGGGGAGTTGGCGGTGCTGGAGCGCCAGGTGGTAGAGCAGGCGCCGGAATTGGTGCAGCTGTTTTCCACCACCCGCATGAAACCCGAGCGACGCCCGCTGGTGGTCAAGCCCCTGGATTTGCAGTGGCAATGGCAGGACGATGATAGTCTGCGCCTGGAGTTTTCACTGGCCCCAGGGCAATACGCCACCACCTTACTGAATGATGTTTTCGAGCTTGAGGACATGAGCCTCGGCCGCCATAACAAACAACAAGGCTAGCGGAGAACACTGTGCGTATTCTGTTGTCCAACGATGACGGCGTTCACTCACCGGGACTGGTGGCCCTGCAGGAGGGGCTGAAGGGTCTGGGTGACCTGGAAGTCGTCGCCCCGGATCGCGACCATAGCGGTGCCAGCAATTCCCTGACCCTGAACCGTCCGTTGACGGTGGAACAACACCCGAACGGCTTTCGTTCGGTTGATGGCACCCCCACAGACTGCGTGCACCTGGCGGTGAACGGCCTATTCGATCAACCCTTCGATCGGGTCGTCTCCGGTATCAACACCCACGCCAACCTTGGCGACGACATCATCTATTCCGGTACCGTGGCGGCGGCAACCGAAGGCCGCCACCTGGGCCTGCCGGCCATCGCCGTATCCCTGGTGAACGATGGCCATTTCCACTACGAAACCGCGGCCCGGGTCGTGCGCCAGTTGCTGGAGAGCCCGCGGCCGCTGGCCCTCGGCCCACGCTCCATTCTGAACGTGAACGTGCCGGATTTGCCCTGGGAAGAACTCAACGGTTTTCGCGTGACCCGGCTCGGGCACCGTGAGCGGGCCGAGGGCGCCATCCCGATGACCTGCCCACGGGGCAAGGAGCGCTACTGGATTGGCGCTGCCGGTGCCGGTGGTGACGCCGGACCCGGAACCGATTTTCACGCCGTCCGTGAGGGCTTTGTGTCCATCACGCCGGTGCACATCGATATGACCCGCCACGACGCCCTGGCTTCCCTGCGGGAGTGGGTGGACGGTCTGGATGGTTCCGGGGAGAGCGAGGCATGAACGCGCAGCTGCAGGGCATCGGAATGACCTCCCGGCGGACGCGCATGCGTCTGATCCAGCGGCTTCGCGACGCCGGTATCGAGAATGATCGGGTGCTGGACACCATCGCTGAAGTGCCTCGCCACATTTTCCTCGATGAGGCGCTGTCCCATCGGGCCTACGAGGATACCTCGCTGCCCATCGGTTATGGCCAAACCCTGTCGCAACCCTACATAGTCGCGCGCATGACCGAGCTGATGTTGGCTCGGGCGCCCAAGCGGGTGCTGGAGCTGGGTACCGGCTCCGGTTATCAGACCGCGGTGCTGGCCCGACTGTTTGAGGAAATCTACAGCGTCGAGCGTATCAAACCATTGCAGGATCGGGCCCGGGACCGTCTGCGTCAGCTCAACGCCCGCAATGTGCTGCTGAAACACGCCGACGGTGGCATGGGCTGGCCCGACCGGGGCCCCTTCGATGGCATCATTGTTACCGCGGCGCCGGTGGAAGTACCCCAGGAGTTGCTGCAGCAATTGAGCGACGGCGGCGTGCTGATCGCCCCAGTGGGTGAGGAACAGCAGGTGCTGGTGGAAGTCACGCGCAATGGCGATCGGTTTGAGCACAAGGAGCTTGAGCCGGTGCATTTCGTACCCTTGCTGGGCGGGGTGGTTCGGTGAGCCAAGACCGCGAGGCAGCCACCGAGGACCAGCGCAGTCATCACCCAGCCGGCGTTTTCGCACGCGGGATGGCCATGGGCGCGGCCGACATCGTGCCTGGGGTTTCCGGTGGCACCATCGCCTTTATCACCGGCATCTATTTTCGATTGCTGGAGGCGATCAACGCGGTGCCTGTCGCCGTGGTACAGAAGCTGTGTCGTGGTCGGCTGAAGGCCTTCTGGCACGCGTGTGACGGAACCTTTCTGGTGTGCCTGCTGGCGGGAGTGCTGACCAGCATACTGACACTGGCCTCGCTGATCAGCCACGTCCTCGACACTTACCCCATCCTGATCTGGAGTTTCTTTTTCGGACTGATTGTCGCCTCGGTATGGCATGTGGGGCGCCAGGTCCGACAGATCCGGCCGGTGCTGGCGCTGCCGTTACTGGCCGGAGTGGTTCTGGCCTGGTGGATTACCACCTTGCCGGTTAGTCAACCCGGTTCTTCCATGCTGGCGTTCTTCCTGGCCGGCGCGCTGGCCATTTGCGCGATGATCCTGCCGGGGATTTCCGGCAGCTTTATCCTGGTGATCCTCGGCATGTACGCGCCGGTGCTGGACGCGATCAAATCAGCGGATCTGGCTCTGTTGCTGTTGTTCGTGGGTGGTTGCCTGGTTGGCCTGCTGTCCATCGCCAGAGTGATTACCTGGGCGTTTCACCATTTTCACGATCTGGTACTGGCGTTGTTGACCGGCTTCATGATTGGCGCCTTGAATAAGGTCTGGCCCTGGAAGCAGACGTTGAGCTGGCGGGTGAACAGCGCCGGGGAGCAGGTGCCATTGAACGAGACCAGCATCAGCCCCTTCACCTTCGCAGACCTGACCGGCCAGGACCCACAACTGCTGTTTGCCGGCTTGATCGCGCTGGCTGGCTTCCTGATGGTATTGGCCATCGAATGGGGTGGGGCTCGGCATCATCGCCAGGCGGATGTGAACGGTCACCAAAGATGACAAATGTTCAAAGTGTTACCCAATGCACATTCTGGTTGTTTCCGACGGTAACAGGTATGGCCAGTCAGTAACTTGGATTCCATATCGAATTGTGCAATATATTAGGAAGTTACTAATAAAACCTTACAAAGTTACTTGGCGCAGAGAATGCGTTATACAGATTATTCATAACTGAGCATTTTTTATTCTTGTGAGATTTATTCGTGGGTTACTCAGCGCCGCCCTGACGGCTTCCCCGCGGTTCCCATCCGGTGCCCAGGCACCACGCTGTGCCCATCAACCCCGCCGCCGTAACGCTGGGCTGGCTGTCCTGGTGATGCTGGCCTTCCTTGCTGGCTGCAATACGCCAGCGTTATATCGAGACGATATCTATAACCCACCGGTCTATTGGGGCCGGCACGTCGTAAAGCCCGGTGAAACCCTGTACGGGATCGCCTGGCGTTACGGTCGTGACTACCGTGAGCTGGGCAACGCCAACGGCTTGGCGCCGCCCTGGAACCTCAAGGCCGGACAGGTTATCCGGCTGGACCTTCGCGGAACTGTAACTTCGGCCAGTCAGACTAAGGTTGCGGCCAGTAAGCCCAAGGCTAAACCACGGAAAACTCAAGCAAATACGTCGGCCAAGCCGAAGGTCACCCGGGCCCCGAAAAAGGGCGCGCCGTTGGCCACGAAGAGTCAGACTGTGGCCCAGGTTGACTGGCGCTGGCCTCACGTTGGCACCGTAATTGCTGGATATTCAACATCCGGAAAAGTCAATAAAGGTATTGATATCGCCGGAAAAGCCGGAGACGCTGTGAAGGCGGCAGCGAATGGAAATGTGGTTTACGCCGGCAATGGGTTGCTTGGCTACGGCAACCTGATTATCGTGAATCATAATGAACATTATTTGAGCGCCTACGCACACAACCGGAAGATTCTGGTGCAGGAAGGGGAGGACGTTAAAGCCGGTCAAGTGATCGCAGAGCTTGGAAGTAGTGGCACAGAACGACCCATGTTGCACTTTGAAATTCGCAAGAATGGCAATCCGGTCGATCCCGCCCATTACCTACCGAGACGCTAGAGAGCAACCAGTCAAGACGCTGCTCCCCCGATCCGCCGCCGGCACCGAAAGAAAGACCGTATGTGAAAAAAATAACAACGGTTACTCGGGTAACCGGCCAACCAAAAGATGTCCTGAAGAAGAAAGGAAGTACTACCAAGAACGTTCGCCAGAAAAAGAAATACCGGACGAACATCCAGGATTATTGAGAGGCGGGGCAAAAAAATGTCAGCAGAGCAGGAAGATATCATCGTTGATCGTGTGGTGGACGAGGACGAGTCCGAAGATCAATTACTCGCGGAAGAAAAAGTCGAAAAGTCATCGGACGACGAACGTGCCGATGCTGAAGAAATTCCTACCCAGGGGCGATATTTCACCAGCCAGAAGCAGCTGGACGCCACTCAGCTTTATCTCAATGAAATTGGGTTTTCTCCCCTCCTGACGCCGGAAGAAGAGGTGTATTTTGCCCGACTGGCGCGCAAGGGCGAAGAGTCTGGTCGCAAGCGGATGATCGAAAGCAACCTTCGACTTGTGGTCAAGATTGCGCGCCGGTATGTGAACCGGGGCCTGACCCTGCTGGACCTGATCGAGGAAGGCAACCTTGGCCTGATCCGGGCCGTGGAGAAATTCGATCCGGAACGCGGATTCCGCTTCTCCACCTACGCCACCTGGTGGATTCGTCAGACCATCGAACGGGCGATCATGAATCAGACCCGCACCATCCGCCTGCCCATTCACGTGGTCAAGGAATTGAACCTGTACCTGCGCGCCGCCCGGGAGCTGACCCAGAAGCTGGATCACGAGCCGTCCGCGGAAGAGATCGCGCGCATGGTCGACAAGCCGGTCGCGGACGTGAAGCGCATGCTCGGGTTGAACGAGCGGGTCGCCTCCATGGACACTCCGATCGGGTCCGGTGGTGAAAAGTCACTGCTCGACACGGTGGCGGACGAGGGTGCTTCCGATCCCGCCGACCTGCTGCAGGACAACAACATGTGTACCTGCCTGGAGAAGTGGATCGACCTGCTCAGCGACAAACAGCAGGAAGTTCTGTCCCGCCGCTTCGGTCTCCGTGGCTATCCGGTCAGCACCCTGGAGGAAGTCGGCCAGGAGATCGGTCTGACCCGCGAACGGGTCCGGCAGATCCAGGTGGAGGCGCTGCGTCGTCTGCGCGAGATTCTGGAGAAGGAAGGCCTGTCCGGAAATCTGCTGTTCAAGTAAGTCCGTTTTCATCGGTCCAAACAAAACCGGCGAGGGAAACCCCGCCGGTTTTTGCGTTTCAGTTTCCTCGCAAATGAGAACCAGGTTCCGAATGGCCGGGCCCTGTCGTTGCTAGAATGCGCGAGTCGGGCGGGGATAAGGGTGTCGATGTCCGGCAGACGAATGAAACGCATCAATAATAAAGATCAAAAAGGAAAGGACTATGAAAAAGGCTCTCTCAACCGGTTGTCTCTCCCTGGTATTAGCTGCGGCCCTGTCGGCGCCGGCTTCCGCCCTGACAGTCGAAGGTGTTGATGTACCCGATACCTACTCAGCAATGGACACCGAACTGAAGCTCAACGGCGCGGGCACCCGCTCCAAGTGGTTCATGGATCTTTATGTCGGTGGCCTGTATGTGCCTGAAACCATCAACGACGGCCAGGCCATCATCAATGCCGACGAGCCCCAGGCCATTACCCTGCACATCATCTCCGGCATGATCACCAGCGAGCGCATGACCGAGGCCACTCTGGAAGGTTTCAAGGCCTCCACCGACGGTGACATGGCCCAGATCCAGAGCGATGTGGATCAGTTCATGGCCGTGTTCCAGGAAGAGATCAAGGAAGGCGACGTTTTTGATCTGGTCTACCTGCCGGGTGAGGGCGTGAAGGTGCTGAAGAACGGCCAGCACAAAGACACCCTGGGTGACCTGGCGTTCAAGAAGGCCCTGTTCGGAATCTGGCTGTCTGACAAGCCGGCCCAGCAGGACCTGAAAGAAAAGATGTTGGGCCAGCGCTAAACCGCAAGGCTCCAAAAAAAGCCGGCCCTGGGGCCGGCTTTTTTCGTTGTGGGGCGATGCTTCTTCGGGGCCGACCCTAGAGGTAGTCCCGCTTCTGTTTGAACTCGCACAGGTCCTCGATGATGCAGGCGCCGCATTTGGGCTTGCGGGCGGTGCAGGTGTAGCGGCCGTGCAGGATCAGCCAGTGGTGGGCGTCCAACAGGAACTCCTTGGGCACCAGGCGCATCAGGCGCTGTTCCACCTCCAGCACGTTCTTGCCAGGGGCGATCCCGGTGCGGTTGGAGACCCGGAAGATGTGGGTATCTACCGCCATGGCCATGTGCCCGAAGGCGGTATTGAGCACCACGTTGGCGGTCTTTCGGCCCACCCCGGGCAGGGCCTCCAGATCCTCGCGCCGCTCCGGTACCTGGCTGCCGTGCTTTTCGATCAGGATGCGACAGGTCTTGATGACGTTCTCGGCCTTGCTGTTAAACAGGCCGATGGTCTTGATGTATTCCTTCAGGCCATCCACACCCAGAGCCAGGATAGCCTCGGGGGTGTTGGCTACCGGAAACAGCTTGTCGGTGGCCTTGTTCACGCCGACATCGGTGGCCTGGGCCGATAGGGTGACCGCCACCAGCAGTTCGAACGGGGTGCTGTAATTGAGCTCCGTGGTCGGATTCGGATTGGCGTCCCGCAGCCGGGTAAAAATCTCGGTTCGTTTCTGCTTATTCATGGCCGTGCTGTGTCTGTGTTGCTCGCGGTTCAGGAAATGGTGCCGGTGACTCGCACCCGCTTGCTGCCACTGGACGTGGGCGCCGGCTCGGCGAGTTTACGGCGCGCCTCCAGGTGGTTGTCGATGCCGTTCTTCAGTGCGATCAGCAGGCCCAGCCCCACGAAGGCGCCCGGCGGCAGAACCATGAACAACACGTCCGGGTAGCTCTCGAACGGCCGGATCACCCAGTCTGCCGCGGCCGGGCCGAGCAGCAGGTTCATGTCCGCAAACAGCGTGCCCTGGCCGATCAGTTCGCGCATGCCGCCGAGCACCACCAGCACCGCCAAAAAGCCGAGGCCCATCATCACGCCGTCCAGCAGCGCCGGGCCCGGCGTGGTTTTGGAGGCAAAGGCGTCGGCACGCCCGAGGATGGCGCAGTTGGTGACGATCAGCGGGATGAAAATACCGAGAATCTGGTACAGCTCGTAGGTGAACGCCTGCATCAGCAGCTCGGCGCAGGTCACGAACGAGGCAATGATCATCACGAAAGCCGGCAGACGCACCGATTCGCCGACGAAGTTCCGGATCAGGGACACCGCCAGGTTCGAGCCCATGAGCACCATCAAGGTGGCCAGGCCCAGGCCGATGGCGTTCACTACGGTGCTGGTAACCGCGAGCAGCGGGCACAGGCCCAGTACCTGCACCAGGGCCGGGTTGTTGGTCCAGAGGCCGTCACGGATGATTTCGCGAGAGGTTTTCGTGGCCATGGTCAGGAGTGCTCCGCTGAGGTGGATTGTCCGGCGATGGCTTCCGGGGTCAGGGCCTTGTTCCGGGGCGAGGGCGGCTGCTTGGCCCGGGCGCGAATCAGGTCCTGATGGTTCTCGAAATACACCAGGGTTTCCTTGACCGTTTCAACCACGGCCCGCGGGGTGATGGTGGCGCCGGTGAACTGGTCGAACACGCCGCCATTTTTCTTCACTGTCCAGTCCCGCAGCGGCGGCTCGCCCAGGCTGCGGCCATTGAAGCTCTTGATCCAGTCCGACTTTTTCAGCTCGATCCGGTCGCCCAGACCCGGTGTTTCTTTGTGGCTGGTCACCCGCACCCCAAGCACGTTGCCTTGCAGGTCGACACCCACCAGCATGCGAATGTCGCCGGAGTAGCCGTTGGGGGCCACCACCGGCAGGATCAATCCGGTCGGTTCGCCGTCCTGGCGTGCAACCCAGGCGGTCAGAGGCCCGTCAGTGGCGAGGATATCGCTGGAGGGCAGCTGAATGGTGTCGCGCAGCAGCTCGTTGTCGTGGGCGCGCTCGGGGATGATCTCGAACAGCGCCTTGGCTTCGGCCTTGGCCGCCTGCTGCTGGATCCGCTCCTCGGTGACCGCCTGGGTGAGGGCGATGGTACCGCCGGTGATCACGGCGAACAGGCCCAGACCAATGGCGCTGCGACCGATGGATTGTGTCAGTGTCGCCATGATTTACCCCTGACTCCTGCCCGGAACCCCGCGCCGGGCCTTATGATGGCCGTAGGTGCGAGGAGGTGTGTAATGATCAATGAACGGCACCGCAAAGTTCATCAACAGCACGCTGAACGCCACTGCGTCAGGGTAGCTGCCCCAGGTGCGAATCAGGAAGATCAGCACGCCGATGCCGGCACCGTAGATCAGTTTGCCCTGGTGACTGGTGGCGGCGGACACCGGGTCGGTGGCGATGAAGAAGGCACCCAGCATGGTGCCGCCGGCCAGCAGGTGCATGGACAGGGGCACGTACTGATCCGGGTTGCTGCCGAAGGCCAGGCTCATGACTATCAGACCACCGAGGAAACCCACCGGGATGTGCCAGGTGATGATCTTCAGGGCGACCAGCACCAGGCCGCCGGCCAGGAAGGCGAGGTTGACCCATTCCCAGCCCCGGGCGACAAAGTCACCGAAACTCGGGTGGCTGAGCACCTCGGCGGCGGTGAGGCTGGTGATCTTGTGTTTGTACTCGTCCAGGGGCGTGGCCATGGTCCAGCCGTCTACGGCGGTCTGCTGGGCCGAGGCAATGGTGAGCAGCGTGTCGCCGAATCCGGGGGCGCCATCCCACAGCAGGGCCGGCTCGGCCCAGTTGGTGGTCATGGCCACCGGGAAGGAAATCAGCACCAGGGCATAGCCCACCATGGCCGGGTTGAACGG
>JBPEXK010000157.1:0-1430 GCA_052031745.1 Marinobacter sp.
AAAACCCGGACCTCACCGAAGACCAGTACATGCAGGTCATCCACAACAAGACCGCCATGCTGTTTGAGGCCGCCTCCCACACTGGCGCCCTGCTGGCCGGTGCTGCCGACAGCCAGGAACAAGCCCTCCGTGATTACGGCAAACACCTGGGCCTGGCCTTCCAACTGGTGGACGATGTGCTGGACTACCGCGGCGATGCCGAGACCATGGGCAAGAACGTGGGCGACGACTTGGCTGAGGGCAAGGTCACCCTGCCACTGATCCACGCCATGGCCCACGGCACCGACGAGGCCCGACAACTTATCCGCCAGGCCATTCGCAAGGGCGGCCTGGACGACCTGTCTGAAATTCTCGCGCTGGTCGAAAGCTCGGGCGCCCTCGAGTACACCATGGAGCGAGCCCGATCAGAAGCCGCGCACGCCGCCAAGTGCCTCGAGAAGCTGGACGACTCGATTTACCGCACCGCCCTCGAACAGCTCACCGAAGTAGCCGTCGCCCGCGTTAGCTAAACCGCTCGCGGCCGTGAGGTGCTTCAAAATCCAGTGACGGCCCAACGGGGACGATCTGGGTCGGATTGATGGTGCGCTGACTGACGTAGTAATGGCGTTTGATCTGCCCGATATCCACAGTCTCGGCCACGCCCGGCACCTGGAACAGGTCCCGCACATACGCTGACAACGCCGGAAAATCGCCGATGCGCTGGCGATTGCATTTGAAGTGGCTGAAGTACACGGCGTCGAACCGGATCAGAGTGGTGAACAGTCGCCAGTCCGCCTCCGTCGGCTGCCGGCCCACCAGATAGCGCTGACTCGACAGTTTGTCTTCCAGCCAGTCCAGGGACTCGAACAGCGCCTGATAGGCATCCTCGTACTTGTCCTGGGCGGTGGCGAAGCCGGCCTTGTACACGCCGTTGTTGACCGTGTGGTATACCCGCTCATTCACCGCTTCAATGTCGCCCCGCAACGCTTCGGGGTAATAATCCAGCTCGGTATTTACCCCGTCCAGTCCATCGAACGCGGAATTGAACATCCGGATGATGTCCGCCGACTCATTGCTGACGATGGTTTGCTGCTGCTTGTCCCACAACACAGGCACGGTCACCCGACCGGTGTAGGTAGGCGCAGCCTGGGTGTACAGCTCGCGCAAGAACCGGTGGTTGAACAGGTGATCACGGTGCTGTTCGGTGTCCGGCCGGAATTCCCAACCGTTTTCCACCATGTCCGGGTGGACCACAGACACAGCAATGTGCGGCTCGAGGCCTTTCAGCTTCCGGAAGATCAAGGTCCGGTGCGCCCAGGGGCAAGCCATAGACACGTACAGGTGGTAGCGCCCGGATTCGGCCTGGAACCCGCCCTCGCCTTCCGGCCCGGCAGCGCCGTCTGCGGTTACCCAGTTACGAAACCGGGCTGCCTCGCGTTCAAACTTGCCAC
>JBPEXK010000015.1:0-7297 GCA_052031745.1 Marinobacter sp.
AGACCCTCTCCAGCCAGGAACACTACATCCAGGCCATCAAGAACTGTAACGCCGTTATCGAGTTTACCCCCGACGGCACCATCGTAGACGTGAACGAGAATTTCCTGGGCGTGGTCGGCTACACCCGGGACCAGGTAGTTGGTCGTCACCACTCGATGTTCTGTGAGCGCGACTATGCCCAGAGCAGTGATTATCGGGGCTTTTGGGAAGCACTTCGGCGGGGCGAGCCCCAAAGCGGCGAGTTTGCCCGCTACACCAAGAGCGGCAGCAAGGTATGGTTGCAGGCCAACTATTTTCCCGTCATTCAGGCCAGCACTGTGGTGCGGGTGGTCAAGTTTGCATCCGACATCACCGAATCCACCAACAAACGGCTCGCGGACGCCGCGGTGTTCGAAGCGTTGAATCGCTCATCGGCAGTGATCGAATTCACCCCCGAAGGCGAGATTCTGACCGCCAACGATAATTTCCTCGCCACCACCGGCTACCGGCTCAATGATATTCAGGGCCAGCACCATCGCATGTTCTGCTACGACGATTTCTATCGGGACAACCCCCGGTTCTGGGAGGAGCTGGCGCAAGGCAATTTCCGGTCCGGGCAGTTCCAGCGCCGCCACCAGAACGGCGACGAAATTTGGCTGGAAGCTACCTACAACCCGGTGTTCGACACCGACGGCAAGGTCATCAAGGTGATCAAGTTCGCCAGCGACATCACTGCCAAGGTGCGCCAGACCGAGTCGCTGCGGGCCATCACCGAAGCGGTAACCCAGGCGGCCGATCACACCATCGCACAGACCGAATCCGGCACCGAAACCCTGCGTGCGGCGGTCGACGCCGCCAACCAGTGTTCCACCGCCGTCACCACCTGTGCCGCCCTGGCGGAACAGCTGATGGCCCAGTCCAAGAGTATCACCGACATCGTCAGCACTATCAGCGGCATCGCCGAGCAGACCAACCTGCTGGCCCTCAACGCCGCCATCGAGGCTGCCCGCGCCGGTGAGCACGGCCGGGGCTTCGCCGTGGTCGCGGATGAGGTACGGCAACTGGCGGCACGGGCCCAGCAATCCACCGTTGAGATTGGCAGCCTGGTGGAGACCAACCACGGCCTGACCGAACAAATGACCAGCCAGATGGACCAGGTGAAGGAACACGCCGCCTCCGGTGCCGACCAGGTAGAGCAGGCCTCTGCGGCGTTCCAGGATGTGCGTGAGGGCGCGGTGTCGCTGTCGGAAATCATCACCAAATAAGAACATACAAGATCATGGCCGCCGGCGGTGACAACCACGGCGGCCCTTGTGGAAGCACACCCCACGTGCGAAGCTTGTGAGGATTTTCAGAAAGTTATCCTCAATCCCCGTGATAAGGAAAAACAGATGGGAAGCTCCAAGCTCTTGGGTGTTGTTCTACTTGTGGTGGGCATCGCCCTGCTCTACTTTGGCTACCAGTCCACGCAGTCGGTGGGCGGTGAGATTACCGAAACCCTGACCGGCCAGTACGATGACGAAACCATGGTGTTTCTCATTGGCGGTGCCGCCGCAGCGGCGGCCGGAGCTTTTCTGACCTTTTTCAAAAAATGAACACTGCTGGCGCCGGGCGCTCACTCGGGCCCGGCGCCAGAGTCAGTTTTTTTTACACCAAGATTTTGAGCATTTTTTAACCAGCTGATTTAAAACGCCTAAGTAAACCGGGTACGGATGTTGCTGTTGTGCGGATGAACCCATGAAAAGGAGTTTCAACCGTGAAAACATTGACCAACGTACTTTTTTTGACGCTGGTATCTTCGGCGGCTATTGCGGGTGGTATAGATTATCAACCACCGGTATCGGTACCTGAGCCCGGCATTCTTGGATTGTTCGCGACAGCCGGCGTGACACTGTTCCTTGCCAGGAAGTTCCGCAAGTAGAACAGTCACTGCGGAATGCGATCTTTGGCAGTATCGCATTCCGTGGTTTACAGAACCCCGCGGTGAGGGGCCGCTATGGAACTCTACGGGTTTGTCACGCTCGCGGCCGTGGCGGTGCTACTGGGCCTCGAAATCTTCTTCACTCGTAATGAACTTCACCATTCCCGCTACGATCGCTGGTATGGCAATGTCGCGTTGGGATTTGCCAACGAACTCATCCGCTTCTGCTGGCCCCTGCTGCTGTTTTATCTGGCGATAGCGCAGCCAGTCGCCGTTTTGGATGCCAGCGCACTGGGCCCGACATTCGGAGCCCTAGTCGCCATCTTGTTGATGGACTTTGTAGCCTACTGGATCCACCGTCTTAGCCACCTCTGGCCATGGCTCTGGCGCCTGCACCGCACCCATCACAGCGACCTGGATCTGGACGTTACCACCACCTTCCGTCACCACCCGGGTGAGATCGGTTTGCACCTGCTCCTGGTGACCACAATGATCGGCGCGCTCGGCTTCACCGCCGTGCAACTGCTGCCCTACATCCTGCTGACGCGCTGCGTTTCGCTCTGGTCGCACGCCAATATCCGCTTGCCGGCCGCCATGGAACGCCCCCTCACCTGGCTGCTGGTCACCCCGCGGGTGCACCAGATCCACCATTCCGCCTGGCAACCGGAGACCGACAGCAATTACGGCCAGGTGCTCACCCTGTGGGACCGCCTGTTCCGCACCTACGTCTCGCCGGACGACGTCCCCTGCCCTGCACGCTTTGGTCTGGAGCGCTTTCGCTCAACCGACGACCAGCGCCTGAGCGCACTGTTTGCCCAACCGATTCGTTGAAAATCCGCTTGGCCGTACCTCAGGCCAGGCTGTGAAACGCCCCTTTCACATGACTGGCCAGGGCGTCGGTCAGGGGGTTCGATCCCCGCCGCACCAGCGCCAGCTGGTAAGAACCGATCTCTGGTAAGTCATCACTGACTATCTGCTTCAACGGCGGCCGGACCAGACTCTTGGGGAAAGGCGCAACGGCCAAATCTGCCACCATGGCGGCCTCCTGGCCAGAGCAGTGTTCGCAGGTATAGGCGATGCGGTAGGGCTTGCCGGCGCGATCCAGAGCCCGCAAGGTCATTTCGCGCCAGGCACACCCCTCGTGCGCCAGGGCAATGGGCAAGGGTGTCCGCAGATAGGCGGAACTGCCCTCGCGCCCAGCCCAAACCAGGGGTTCGTCGTGGACCACCTCACCCCGGCTTTCACGACCCTGGTTGGCAACGGTGACCAACACCATGTCCAGCTCGCCCAAGTCCAGCCGCCCCAGGTTCTGTTTGCTGGAGCCCACCACCACATCCACCAGTACGGCAGGATAGGAGCGGGCAAATTGCGCCAGCACTTCCGGCAGAATTCGGGTGCCGACGTCGTCCGAGGTGCCAATACCAACCTTGCCTTCAAGCGTTGGGGCAATGAAGTGCTGCACTGCCTCCTGATTCAGGCGCAGTAACCGGCGGCTGTAGTCGAGCAGCACTTCGCCCTCGGTGGTGAGCGTGACCTGGCGCGGTTCCCGGATGAACAGGCTCTTGCCCAGCTTCTCCTCCAACTGCTTGATTTGCATGCTGAGCGCGGAGGGCGTGCGATGCACCACCTTGGCAGCCTCGGTAAAGGTTCCGCATTCCGAGATGGCTACAAACATCCGAAGCACATCGTTATCCAACAAAGGCATGTTCACGGTCTAGCTCCCGTTCTCGACTCTGGGTTGTTCACTGACGCGCTGACTTACCGTTAAGCATAGCTGAAAGAATAGTTAAGTTCTTTTTGTTTGATTGAAGGCAGCACGGCGCCCATGCTTATCTCAGCGCATGGGCAACCAGCTGACGCGCTCACACTTACTGATCACGGTTTTCATTCAAACAGACAGGTGACGAACATGCTGGCATTCAAGAACCACCATCACTTTGCACCTCAATCAGCAGTTTCCAACTGGATGGAGAGCTTCGCCAGACGCCAGAAATTCCGGCGCATGGCCCGGTCTCTGTTGGCGGAAAGCGACGAGATACTGTCGGATCTTGGTTACGACCGGCACGATCTGCTGGACGCGCTACATTTGCCGCTGCAAAACGACGCCATGCGATATCTCGAGGCGCAGCGTTCGTGGCGCGAGCAGCAGAACCGGCAGAGCTGAACGTCACGCGGTAGGCGGGAGCTGTGAAAAGCGCACGAAGCTGAACTCGTCACCCAGTGTCTCGGTGAGGTGTTGGATAAAGCCAGGGGTAATTTCACAGCAACCACCCACGACCTTGGCTCCGCCTGTGAGCCAGCGACGAACGTGCTCGGCGTAGGTCTCCGGAGAAACATCGGTGCGTGCTTCCAGCAGGTCCACGGAACCGCCCTGCGCAAGCGCCTCAACGGACTGGAAGGCGTTGGCGTAACCACCGACCAGGGAGTAACGGCTAACCAATTCAGGCATGGCGGCGGTGAGCACTTCCGGGTCACAGCAGTTCAACATCACCGCCGTGGGGCTGTACTTGGCGACGGCTGCGATCGCCTGCTCAAGACTCTCTCCGGATCTCAGCTTGCCATTGGCTTCCAGCCGGAAGGCGACACCGAAGGGTTTATCCAGCGTTTTCGCCGCGGCACAGGCGGCCCTGGCCTCCAGCGTATTGGTCATGGTTTCGATCAACAGGACGTCGGCACGGGACTGCAGCTGCACCAGGGTCTGGTATTCCGCCAGCACATCCTCAAACGAACGCTCGGGCTGCCCTCGGTAGCTGCCGATCAGAGGCGGCAAACAACCGGCGATATCGACATCGGCGCCCGTGCTCTTGATCGCCTGCTCGAGCACCGCGAACGCCTGTTGATGGATGGTTTCGATCTGCTCCAACTGACCCTGTTCGCGCAGCCGGGTTGGTGTCGCCGTATAGGTGTTCAGCGACAGGGTCTTGGCGCCAGCCCGGATGAAGTCGGCGTGGACCCCGGCAACCACCTCCGGTTGTTCCTGCATGACCGCAACGGACCACAGCGGCGAGCTGACGGCGCGGGCGCGCCGGTATATTTCCTGGCCTAATCCGCCATCGAGAAGGGCAACTGATTGCATTCGGCTCTTGGATCCTCAAATTTCAGTGTGAGATTATTGTCATTATGACAGCGAACGTACGAACTCGAATCCTCCTTCGGTCGAAACGACTGAACATCTACCTGGTGCGCTATCCACAGGGTCACAAGGTTGGCCCCCATCTGGACATGATCTCCAGCGGCCGGCTGTACAAACTCAATTTTGTGCTGGTGAAGCCCAAGGCTGGTGGCGAGTTTGTGTGTGAGCGCAATCTGTTCAACCTGGCTGGACGCATCATCCTGTTTCGGCCGGACCTGTACCAACATCAAGTGGAGAAAATCCGAAGCGGCAATCGCTGGCTCCTCAGCTTCGCCCTGAACCTGTAGGCGCAGCAAAACCAACCACCGTTCGCGTCGTAGATTGCTAGCACACCCAAAAGTGAAATGTGTGCCATGCAGTCGCTACATATCGAGCAACAGCATCAAAACGATCTCCGAATCACCGGCGTTAGCCAGCAATTCGAGCAGGAGCTGCGGTGCAGCCACGCCGGGGAAACCGGTGCCGTGTGGATCTATCGCGGAATACTCGCCACGCGCCCGCAGGGCGAGGTACTGGAATTTGCCGAGGCTCACCTGGGTACCGAACAGCGACACCTGCGCTTCTTCGACGAGCTGAGTCACTGTTACCGCACCAGCCTGATGCTTCCCCTGTGGCGAGTGGCCGGTTTTCTGACCGGCTTCCTTCCCGCCCTCGCGGGCAAACAGGCGGTCTTCGCCACCATCGAGGCGGTCGAAACCTTCGTCGATGAGCACTATCAGGCCCAGATCCAAGCGCTTAGCCAAGCCTCGCACCGAGACGCCGAGCAAGCGGTGCTGGACCTGTTCGAGACCTGCCGCCTGGACGAGGTAGATCACCGGGACGACGCCGGCCAACGGCAATCCGGACCGCCCGGGACTGTGCTCAGATTGTGGACCCGGCTGGTGGGCGCCGGCTCGAAGGCCGCGGTCGGCCTGGCTCGGTTCGTTTAGAGCCTGCGCCTGTCTTTCACTCCGCCAAGCCTCGGGGTGCCGGAGGCCACGGTGGTCGAGCACAAACAAGTGCGAGATACTGCTGACGTATTCCAGCGGACGTTCCTCGGAGGCAGCAATGATTGACGAGACCGATTTGAAGCACCTGGGCCGTTGCGTCGAGTTGGCGGCGAAGGCGGTTGAAACCGGCAACCCGCCCTTCGGTTCAGTACTGGTCGATGGCAAGGGTGCAGTCCGGTACGAGGGCCACAACCTGACCGCAGACGGTGACGCCACCCAACATCCCGAATTCGCCATCGCGCGCTGGGCCGCTGCCCACATGTCACCGGAGGAACGCGCCGCTGCCACCGTCTACACCTCGGGCGAACACTGCCCCATGTGTGCCGCCGCCCATGGCTGGGTCGGCCTCGGCCGAATCGTTTACGCCAGTTCTTCCGAGCAGTTGGTCCAGTGGCTGGACGAGATGGAAGTACCACCCCCGCCGGTCGCTACCCTCCCCATCAATAAAGTCATCCCCGGAGCCGAAGTTGAAGGCCCTTTTCCCGTCCTGGCGGCAGCCGTTCGAAAACTGCACGCGAAGTTTCAGCAAAAGGATTCCAAATGACGGCACGCCACCGTATCTACCTCGCCGGCCCGGAGGTCTTCTTTCCGGAACCGGAACACCGAGCTATCGTGGCCGAGAAAAAGCGCGTGCTGAAACAGCATGGAATGGAAGGCGTTGACCCGCTGGACACCGACCTGCACTTCCCGGAGAACGAATCGAAACCCAACCGCGGTCTGCGAATCTACCGGGCCAATCACGAACTGATGGACAGCTGCGACGCCATCATCGCCAATCTGACCCCGTTTCGAGGGATCAGTGCCGACCCAGGCACAGTGTTTGAGGTTGGTTACATGACTGGTCAGGGGAAACCGGCCTTCGGATTCACCATGGACGGTCGACCCTATCGTGAGCGGGCCGGTGGTGGAGATAGAGATGAACTCGGCCACGTCATCGAGGACTTCGAGCTGAGCGATAACTTGATGATTGAATGCGCCATGGGCGAAATGGGAGGCAGGCTTTTTGTGGCGGTGGAGCCCGGTGAGCACCGCTACTTCTCTGGCGATGTCTTCCAGAAATGTGTGACCGCATTGACCAGCCAGTTGGCATCCGCCAATAAACCGACCCGGTAATGACGCCATCGCACAGCCGGTTTCGACCGCTAACTACCCGTAGTGTCATGATTTTTTACAGGTGCAATAAAGCGACGGATTCTTTCGCGTTCTTACTGGTCGGCCGCGTCCGAACGCCAGCCGCTTCAAACTGAGTGAAGAAGCTTCGCCGTTAGCTTCCGA
>JBPEXK010000158.1:0-9394 GCA_052031745.1 Marinobacter sp.
TTGTCGAAGCCCTTGCTCAGGGCCGCGGCATTTTCGGATTTGCCCATCCGGGCGGCGTTAGCGATGTTGGTGCGGATACCCCCGGGGTGCACGCAGCTGACCGCCACCGGCTGGTTCTCCAGCTTCATTTCCTGGCGCAGGGCCTCGGTGAATCCACGCACGGCAAACTTGGCCGAGTTGTAGGCGCTCTGCTTGGGCACGCCGATCAGGCCAAACACGCTGGAAATGTTCACCACGTGACCGTCGCCCGAAGCGATCAGGTGCGGCAGGAAGGCCCGGGTACCGTGGGCTACGCCCCAGAAATCAATGTCCATGACCCACCGGAAATCCTCATCGGTCATCTCCCGAACGCTGGCCGACAGCGCCACACCGGCGTTGTTGATCACCAGATTGACCTGGCCAAAGTCCGCCAGCACCGCGTCGGCATGGGCGTAGATGGCATCCCGGTCGGCCACGTCGAGGCGATAGCTGCGCACCTCGGCATCGCCCAGCTCGGCCACGGTCTCGGCCAGACCGGCCTCGTTCACGTCTGACACCGCCAGCCGGCAGCCACGGGCGGCCAGGGCTTTGGCCAGGGCGCGGCCAATGCCGGAGCCGGCACCGGTCACCACGGCAACTTTGTTGGTCAGGTCCTTCATTGGTTCAGGCTCCTATTGCGTTTGGTCTTGCGGTTGGTTTTGTTGTGGGCTTACTTTATCAGCCCCCCGGGGTCTGAATATGGCTCCAATCGACATTGCCGACAGGCACTGCGGCCACCTTGAGACGTCCGAACCGGAATTGAGTACAATCTGGCCGGTCGGCGAACATCGCCCGCCAACCATCTCAGGAATAGGGTAGCTGTCTATGGAGTGGAGTCTTACACATTTCTGGTTGATTCTCGCCCTGGTGCTGAGCCTGGCCGAACTCACCTCCGGTGTCTTGCTGTTGCTGGCGCTGGGCATTGCCTCCGCCCTGACCGCGGTGCTGGCCTTTCTAGGCGTGCCCTTCGAGTGGCAACTGGTGGGCATGGGAGTGTTCTCCGGGGTGCTGGTACCGGTCGCTATTCGCTGGATCCGACCCCGGTTTTCCCCCAAGGGCGTGGCCTATGGCACCACGGGTACCGGGGTCGAGCATGGCCGCAGCTATCGGACCCTGAAACGGGACTTTGACCAGGCCAGCGGCATCAAGGTGAACGGAGACTTCTATCGGCTGCGGGTGGACAGCACCGGCGAGACCGAGCTCCCGGAAGGCACCGAGGTCGTGTTCAAACACTTCGACGGCACCACTGCCGTCATCGAATTTCCCACCCACAAGGAGCAGTAAACATGGAGCAGTTCATCACTCCGGGGCTGGTAATCAGCCTGGTTTTCGTGATTATCGGCGTCTTCATCATCGCCAAGGGCCTGGTGATCGTGCGTCAGTCGGAGGTCATGGTCATTGAACGCCTGGGCTCGTTTAATCGGGTTCTGGAAAGTGGCGTCAACATCATCATCCCCTTCATCGAGCGGCCCCGGCCGATCACCATGATCCGCTATGTGCGCATGGGTGAGGACTACCACCCGGTAACCAGCGACGAAACCCGCATCGACCGGCGCGAGACGGTGATGGATTTTCCCGGCCAGCCGGTGGTGACTACCGATAACGTCACCGTGAAGATCAACGGCGCCCTGTACTACCAGATCATCGATCCCCGCCGTGCGGTGTACGAAGTGGCCAACATGAGCCAGGCGGTGGAGGTGCTGGCGAAGACCACCCTGCGCTCGGTGGTGGGCAAGATGGAGCTGGACAAGCTGTTTGAATCCCGCAACGAGGTTAATAACGCGATCCAGGCCGAGATGGAGGAGCCGGCGTCGAAGTGGGGAGTAAAACTCACCCGGGTCGAGGTCCAGGACATCAGCATGCCGGAAGAGGTGGAGGAGGCCATGCGCCTGCAGATGGCCGCGGAGCGTAAGCGCCGGGCCACGGTCACCGAAGCCGAAGGGGAGAAGGCGGCGGCCATCGCCATGGCCCAGGGTCAGCGCGAATCCGCCATTCTCAACGCCCAGGGCGACAAGGAATCCGCCATCCTGCGAGCCCAGGGTGAGCAGGAATCGATCCGCCTGGTGCTCAGCGCCATGGGCGATTCCGAGGCCAACAAGCAAACCGTAATCGGCTACCTGCTGGGCCAGAGCTACATCAAGGCCCTGCCCACCATGGCCCAGGAAGGCGAGCGGGTGTTCGTGCCTTACGAGTCCTCGGCCCTGCTCGGTTCCATGGGCATGTTCCGGGAACTGGCCGGCAGCCCGGAAGACGTGGTGCGCCAGACCCTGCGTCGTGACGGCCTGCGCGGCGGCCTGGTCGGCTCCGCCGCCGACGCCTGAGCCACACCCGCACCTGCTGGAGCGGTCACTCCAGCAGGTTGTCCAGGGGTTTCTCGTAGCTGGGGGCAAACACCTCCATGAAATAGGCCACTTCCGGCAGCCCGTCCTGGTCCAGGCGGGCCTTGATCTGGTGCGCCGCCGGCTCGAATTCCTTATTGCCGGCCCGTATCTCGGCCTGGCACTTGAGCCAGGCCGATAGCCGGTCGGCCGCCTTGATCAGTTCCCGATCCTCCGCCGGCAACTGCGATTCCCGCACGTAGGGGGCAAAATCAGCGCGCAAATCCTCCGGCAACAACGCCAGCAGCTCCCCTTCCGCCTTGTGTTCGATGTCGCCAAAGGCTTCCCGCATGACCTTGGAGTGGTACTTCACCGGCGTCGGCATGTCGCCGGTGATCACTTCGCTGGCGTCGTGGTACAGCGCCGCTGCGGCGATGCGATCGGCGTTCGCCCGACCGCCGAAATGGCGATTGCGAATCAGCGCCAGGGCGTGGGCCAGGGTGGCCACTTCCCAGGAATGGGTCGCCACGTTTTCCTCGATGGCATTGCGCATCAGCCCCCAGCGCCGAATCCAGCGCAAACGTGACACATAAGCGAAGAAATGACTGGCGAGGTTTTCCATCATGGGCTTTCCTGTGTGAACGGAGTTAATGCCGGGTACTTCAATCACGCCCGTTTGCAATGGTAGCGTGGACTCGACAACATTTTTCACCGAAACCGGGACGTTATGCCAGTTAACCACATCATCGGACGATGCCTGGCCGGAATCCTTTGCGCGGCGGCGCTGGTTGGCGCCACGTCGGCACAGGCGAATCGGGTCATTACCGTCGGCGCCTATCACTTTCCGCCCGTGGCCGAGGTCGATGAAGACCAGCGCCCCCAGGGCCTGCTCGGGGATCTGATCCGGGACCTGGAGGCGGCCCATGACGACATCACCTTCAAGATCGTCCATACCTCGCCCCGGCGCCGACACCTGGATTTCGAATCCGGGCTTTACGACGTGATCTTTTTCGAAAGCACCCATTGGGGCTGGGCCAATCGCGACATTACCGTGAGTCGCCCGATTCTGATGGACGAAGACCTGTACGTGGCCTTGAAAAAGCCCGACCGCACGCTGGATTTCTTCCAAAACCTGGAGCAACGCCGGCTCGCCGGTATTTCCGGCTACCACTACGGGTTCGCCGACTTCGAAACCGATCCTGCGGCCCTGCAGGAGAAATTCACCATCGAGTACTCCGAGACCCACGGCCGCAACCTGGACCTGATCAAGGCCGACCGGCCATCGGTGGCGGAAGTGGCGATCGTCAGCCGGGCTTACCTGCAGAAGCACTTTGGCGAACACCCGGAGGACCGGGACCGGTTGCTGATGTCCGAGCATTCGGACCAGCGCTACCAGCTTCGGATCATTGCCCGCAAGGGCGCCCCCTTGAGTGCGAACCAGTTGTTCCAACGCATGGCGCCGCTGGTGGCCAACGGCAGCTATTCCGAACTGGTGGGCCGATGGGGGCTGCAGCTGCCACCGGGCATGGACCGGCGGGCGGACACCCCGTAACTCTTGCCTCCTTAACGCATGTCCAGCGTGAACTGCACGGTTACGGCGCCGTTTTCATCCACCGTCGCCTGTCGGGACGGATCGAGCATGAACAACTGGTCTGCCGGCACCTCGTGGGTGTCCTGCAGCACCGTTCTGACCGCCCGTCCCCGCGCTGACGCCAGGTTGTTCAGGGCCTCCGGTGGCAGGCTGCGCTCGCCCGCCAGATAGGCCTGACGAGCCGCCTGCCAATCGGCGTCGGACAGCGCCTTGCTGCCACCGGCGGTCAGTTGCTTGCGCAGCAGCGCCAGACCATCGGCCTCGGGTGAGACCCCGCCACGGACACTCAGCAGCAGATCCGGACGCTCGAGGAGACCTTCCGCCAGGGCCGCCAGTTTCTCCGGTTCGCCCTCCGCCAGTTCCGTACTGCCCGGCTTGAAGCTGACCTGACCCAGTTCGTTGCTGTCGAACCCGGCCAGGTCGGCAATGGAACCCAGGACGCCAAACGGCGACGACGCGGCCTTGGCCAGCACGTTCACGAACGCCCGCATCACCACCCGGCCGACGTTGAACTTGGGATCGGACAGGTCGCCGCTGATCGGCAGATTGACCTCGATCACCCCGTCCCGGTCCCGCAACAAGGCCAGGCCCAGGGCCACCGGGGCATCCACCGCCTCGTCACTGGCCACCGGCTGACCCAGCTCAAGCCGATCCATGATCACCTCGTTGGTGCCGTCCAGGCGGGTGCCGGCGATCTCATACTTCAGGTCCATGTCGAGCTTACCGCTGTCCACCTGATAGCCGATGTAGCGAACGAAGTAGGGCGCCAATTCCGGCAGCGACAGCTCGGTCATGGCCAGCTCCAGCTGACTGACGTCGTCGGTGCCGAGGGTGCCCAGGTTGCCGGAGAAATTGACCTTGGCCACTTCCCCGACCCGGCCACTGATCCGGACTTTGCCCTGCTGCGGCGGAATGTTGCTTAGCCCGGTCACGGTCCCGGCAAGTTGATCAAACACGGTGGTGAACACCGGTTCGATGGAACGGTCGGTGTAGGCGATGGCGCCCTGCTCCAGCATCAGCTGTTCAATGCGGAAGATAAAGCCATCCTCCTCTGCCTGGTCACCGCCGGCGCCAGCATCGTCACCGTCCTTGAGCACCTGGGCGAGGTTATGCACGCCATTGGCATTGCGCACCACGTCGATTCGGGGTTCGCTCAGGGTCACGGTGCCAATCTCCAGCCGCCCGGGTGCGACGTTGTACTCGATCGGCGCCAGCCGCAGGCTCTGCCAACTCGCCAGCTGGTTGTCCTGGCCGGGTAGCTGCAGCGCCAGTCCGACGATCTCGGCGGTACCGCTGAAAGTTCCGGTCAGGGGATCCTGCTGGCCGTCCAGATCCAGATTGCCGTCCAGCCCGAGGGTGCCACCAGCGATGTTCAGGTTGGCGCCCTGCTGAAGGTAGGGTTCGAAGGCCGCCAGCGAAATCTCGGAGCCTGACACAGCGGCCTCCAGGGTGAAAGGCTGGGGCGTCAGTTGGCCGTTCACACTCAGGCGCCCGCCGCTGGCGAGCGTGCCTTCGGCCTGGTAGTTCACCGGCTCGTCCAGGGTGTGATCGACCGCATCGACCGATATCGACAGTTCCTGCAACACCAGCTCCACCGGCGTTGCCGGCAGCTGATCACGCCACCGTAGCTCGCTCTCGGACACGGTCACACCGGCCAACGACCAGCGCAGCGGTGCCGAAGCGCCGTTCGTCGCCTCCACCGAGGCATCCTCGGCTTCGTCGGTCAGCGGTGCCAACCAGTCGATGGCCCCGGACTCAGTACGGGTCACCGCCAGCTGCAGCCCCGTCAACGCCACCTGGCCAACATTGGCCTCCCGCGCATTGAGGTCAAAGCCAATCTCGTCGACGGTCAGGGTGCCCGAGCTGAGTTGCGCCTGCTCGCTGCCGGCATTGATGGCCACGGTCACGCCTTCCAGGGACGCGGAGCCGTTACGGGTGGCCAGCAGGAACCTCTGGCCGGCCTGGAGTTCGTACTCGGATTCCAGGCTGACTTCGCCACCGCGCAGCTGGTAGGGCAAATAGGGCGCCAGGAAATGCTGCAGGGTGTTCGCCCCAATGCCACTGACCTCAACCCTGCCCTTGGAATAGAAGGGCGCGACGCTGAGCTCACCTTGCCAATCCATCGATTCATCGCCGAGTGCCGCGTCCAGGCTATAGCTGCCGTCCTGGCTATCCCGCGGCCAGGTCGCCAGATCGGTCAGGGTCAGATTCAGCGGGCTGATGGAGAACTCCGCCGGTTCGTCCTTGGTGAAATCCCGCAGCAGCAGTTCGCCGCCGGCCACCTGAATCTGACCAAAATAGAAACGCAGGGGCTCGCCCTGGTGTTCGGCTTCGGCCGCCGCCGGGGCCGAATCGGGGTTGTTGCGCTGCCAGTCCCGAACGAAGTTGATGCCGTAATCCTCGAGCAAATCCAGCCGAATGAACGGATCCTGCAATTCGATGCTCTCAAAGCCAATGATGCCCTGGACCAGATCCAGGATGTGCAGGTCGACCGCCAACTCCTCGAAGCTGACCACCTTGTTGCCGTCGCTGTCCTGGGCCGAGACACCGGCTGCCGTTACACTCAGGTTGAACGGATTCACCGATACTTTGGTCAGTTCCGCCTGCCAGCCCATGCGCGCTTCCAGCTGTGCCGGCAGCTCCCGCTCCAGCCACCAGGGCAGCAACAGAAACCCGGCGAGACCATAAAGCGCCACCAGCACCAGCAACACTCCGATCAGAATGCGCGGCAGGCGGTGTGAACGACGGCTCTCGGCCACAGATTTCTCCTTTTTTACAGTGAGGTACAGAACTTGGCTCGCTATGAAGACAAGGATAGTCGGCCCGGCCATGTTTTGTCAGCCGCCGCTGAACCCGATATCCTCGGCGGTCGTAAAGGGTATGGGTACTTGATGACGAGGTAAGGGCTATGGACATCGGCGACATGCGGCGCGACTTTGAAAGCGAAGGGCTCGACCGCGATGCCCTGGACGACAACCCGGTCCGCCAGTTCAAGCACTGGTTCGAAGACGCCCGGGAAGCCGGCCTGCTCGAACCCAACGCCATGTCCCTGGCCACCGCCGGTCGGGACGGCCTGCCCGATGTGCGCACCGTATTGCTTAAGTACTTCGACGACCACGGCTTCGTGTTCTACACCAACTACGGCAGCCGGAAGGCCCGCGAAATCGAGGAAAACCCTCAGGCCGCCCTGCTGTTCCCGTGGATCGCCCTGAACCGGCAAGTCAGCATTCGTGGCCGGGTCGAGAAAGTCAGTAAGGCCGAATCCCTGCGCTACTTTGCCTCCCGGCCCCGGGGCAGCCAGATTGGCGCCTGGGTATCCGAGCAGAGCCAGGTCATCACTTCCCGCGGGCTGCTGGAGCAGAAGGTGGCCGAGCTGAAGCAGAAGTTCCGCGACGGCGAGGTGCCGCTGCCCAGCTTCTGGGGTGGCTACCGGGTGGTGCCCGAGCGCATCGAGTTCTGGCAGGGCCGGCCCAGCCGCCTGCATGACCGCTTCGAGTATGTGCGCGAGGGCGACGGCTGGTCCGTGAACCGGCTGCAACCCTGACCCCGCCCCTCACAGTGACTTGAAAACGGAGACCCACCGATGTCCGACATGGAACGTTGCCCCTGGTGCGGAACCGATCCGCTCTACGTGCATTACCACGACACCGTCTGGGGCCGGCCGGAGTACGATAGCCTGGCGCTGTTCGAAAAGCTCTGCCTCGATGGCCAGCAGGCGGGGCTGAGCTGGATCACCATTTTGCGCAAGCAGGCCGGGTATCGAGCGGCCTATGACCACTTTGATCCGGAACGGATCGCCCGCTACGACGATGCCCGGGTGGAGCGCCTGTTGGGCAACCCGGAGATCGTCCGTAACCGTCTCAAGGTGCAGTCAATTATCAAAAACGCCCGCGGCTTTCTGACGCTGCAGGAACAGGGCACGGATTTCAGTGACTTCCTATGGTCGTTCGTGGGCGGGAAGCCGATCCAGAACCACTGGCCAAGCTTCGATCAAGTGCCGGTCACCAGCCCGGAAGCGAAAGCCATGTCCGCCGCCCTGAAGCGCGCCGGGTTTACTTTTGTGGGCCCCACCATCGTCTACGCGTTCATGCAGGCCACCGGCATGGTCAACGACCACCTCACCTACTGTCCCCAACATCAGATCTGCCAAAGCCTGGCAAACTGATCTCAAAGCCCACCGGAATCGTAATTCTGGCTACGTGAAAATCTCTGGAGGGCATCGTGAGAATCACACTGGACGAAATGAAGGCCAGCGCCGGGTTGGTGATTGAGTTGTTGGAAATCATCTCCCTGGAAGGCCAACACTACATGGCGCGCCTGACCATCGACGGTCAACAACGGTTGTTGTCGGACAAGCGCGGCATCACCTCCCTGTACCGAAGCGCCTGGCAGATTCAAGACACCCTGGCGCAGTTCCAGGTGCAGGAAACCCAAGTGGTACACCCATCGGCCTACCACGAAATGGTGGGCATGGAACCGGCGGACATTGAGCCGCTGCGTATTCGCGTGCAGCGCAATCGGTCTGGGGAGACAGACGCGGGGCAAGACCAGTGATTGCCGTCGCCCGTCTCGCCGTCTTCGTTGGCATCGCCGGCCTGTTTCCGTTCATCGCCGGGGTGGCCAGTCTGTTTCTGCTGCCCCAGCACAGCGTTACTCTGGTGTCCTGGTTCTACGTCTACAGCGCCGGCATTCTGGCGTTCATGGCGGGGGTCTACTGGCCGATCGCCATGCAACTCGACCACATGTCCTACCCGCAATCGCCGTTTGTGACCATGGTGCTGAGCCAGATGTTTTTCGTGGTGGCCGGGCTCGGCCTGCTACTGCCGACGGTGGGAAAAATCATGGTTTACTCACTGGCTTTCCTGGCGCTCTACGTGGTGGACGTGCGCTGGATGCGGCTCTATTGGCCGGACTGGTATTTACGATTGCGGCTGGTGCTGACACTGGTGGTGTTGGCCTGTCAGCTGACAGTGGCGAGTTGGTTTCTGCTCCTGCACGGCGGCTAATCTCTCTAGCCGCCACTCTTCCTTTTCTTATTGCGAGACGCCTGACCCAAGTCAGGCGCCCAACATCTCCGCCATGCCATTGAAGCTGATCTGCAGCTTCTTCAGGGCGGTTTTCTCGATCTGGCGAACCCGCTCACGGCTGATACCCAGATCGTCAGAGATCACCTGCAAGGTGTCTGGCTCCGGCAATCCCAGACCGTAGCGCCGGGACAGGATCGACTGCTCCCGTTCGGTGAGCTCACTCATCATCGTTTGCAGGGTGCGCGCCCGATCCCGTTCCGACATGGAATGATCCGGCGCCGCCTGCTCGTCACTCTCCAGGCTGTCGCCCAGGGTCACTGAGCCATCCTCCACCAGCGGAACGTCGGTGGACAGCTCGCGCAATGCCAACGCACGGAGCTCGCCAATACGTGATGGTGACGCTTCCATCTCCCGCGCCAGTTCCGACTGCGACGGTGTGC
>JBPEXK010000159.1:0-1319 GCA_052031745.1 Marinobacter sp.
TCTCGTACTGGTCCCGCGCGTCCTTGTTGACGTGCGGCGAAATGAGCACGGTGAAGCGCTCCATTTTCATCGGCAACGGGATCGGTCCCTTGACCGTCGCACCGGTACGCTTCGCGGTTTCCACGATTTCGCGTGCCGAGTTGTCGATCAACCGGTGATCAAACGCCTTCAGGCGGATACGGATGTTCTGGTTCGTTGCCATTTAAAAATATCTCTGTCCGGGACGCCGCATTGACGTCAAAAAATGTTGCTTCCACCTGTCCTCTTTCTTGGCAATCACCGGCGCGAAGCGGCCGGTGCATTGCCAATAGCATCACTCCAGTATTTCCTGGCAATCACCGGCGCGTAGCGGCCGGTGCATTGCCAACAGAACTACTCAATAATTTTTGAGACCACGCCGGCACCGACCGTGCGGCCACCCTCGCGGATCGCAAAGCGCAAACCGTCTTCCATCGCAATCGGCGCAATCAGGTCCACCGTCATCTGCACGTTGTCGCCCGGCATCACCATCTCCGTGCCATCAGGCAACTCGCAGGCTCCCGTCACGTCCGTCGTCCGGAAGTAAAACTGCGGCCGGTAGCCCTTGAAAAACGGCGTATGACGACCGCCCTCTTCCTTGGTCAGAATGTACACCTCGGCCTCGAACTTCGTGTGCGGCGTGATCGACCCCGGCTTCGCCAGCACCTGGCCACGCTCCACCTCTTCACGCTTCGTGCCACGCAACAGCACGCCCACGTTGTCGCCCGCCTGGCCCTGGTCCAGCAGCTTCCGGAACATCTCCACACCCGTGCAGGTCGTCTTGCCCGTGTCCTTGATGCCGACGATCTCGATCTCGTCGCCCACCTTCACGATGCCGCGCTCGATACGACCCGTCACCACCGTGCCACGACCCGAAATCGAGAACACGTCCTCCACCGGCATCAGGAAATCACCGTCAATCGCACGCTCCGGCTCCGGAATGTAACTGTCCATCGCCTCGACAAGCTTCAGCACCGAGGGCACGCCAATATCCGAACTGTCTCCATCGAACGCCTTCAAGGCAGAGCCCGTGATGATCGGCGTGTCATCCCCCGGAAACTCGTAGGTCGACAGAAGATCTCGAACCTCCATCTCCACAAGCTCCAGCAACTCCTCGTCGTCCACCTGGTCCGCCTTGTTCATGTACACCACGATGTACGGCACACCCACCTGGCGTGCCAGCAGGATGTGCTCGCGCGTCTGCGGCATCGGGCCGTCCGCCGCACTCACCACCAGGATCGCGCCGTCCATCTGCGCCGCCCCCGTGATCATGTTCTTCACGTAGTCCGCATGCCCCGGAC
>JBPEXK010000160.1:0-2383 GCA_052031745.1 Marinobacter sp.
GTGTCGGTGGTGCACGAACTGGTACTGAACCGGCAGGTGCCGGCGGACCGGGTGGTGGCTGCCGGGCGCGCCGAGACCAACGCGCTGGTGCCCAATGACACGCCCGAGAACCGGGCCCTCAACCGCCGGGTCGAGATTGCCATCCGCGAGCCCCAGTGCCAGGATGCCGGCCAGGTCGGCGACGCCCCGGTGGAAATCCTGCCCTGACCGGGATTGGCGGGTCTCGCCTTATGACCAGGGCAAAGATTCTCATAGAGAAATCATATAACTGATATGGGTTTGGGGCCTTATACTGTGCCGCCTGTGATCGGGCCAGCCAGCGGCCCTGACCCCGACAATCATTCAAGAATGAGAGAGCGAGTATGAGCGGACCAGACAAGCCCAAAGTCATCGGCGAGGAATGGAGCGATGAACGTGTGAAGAGCTTTCTCGCCCTGGAACCCTATGACAGCGCCAAGAATCCGGATTTCAATGCCCTGCTGAAAGCCTATCAGGCTATGCGGGCTGGTGATTTCGAGCGCTTTATCGGGTTTTTCGTGGCCGAGGGGCGGGATCTGAACGCGGTCAACGAGCACGGCGAAACCATCCTCGATCTGATCTCCCAGCACCGGCGCAGCGTTGATTACGCCAAGGCCCTGGAACAGGCGGGTGCCCAGCGGGCAGCAACGGCCGGGAACTGAGTTCCCGGCGTTACCTGGTGGCTAGCCGAGGCGTTAATGGACATCCACCTGGATGGCTTTCGGTTCCTTCGGCTCGGCCTTCTGTAAGGTGAGGGTCAGCAGCCCGTCCTTGAAGCTGGCCTTCACGTTGTTCTCGTCGACATTGTCCGGCAGCGTGAACCGACGCATAAAGCTGCCGTAGAAGCGCTCAACCCGGTGGTGTTTCTTGTCACCGGACTCTTCCTCGTGCTTGCGCTCCCCTTCGATGGTCAGTACGCCGTCGTGTACGGTCACTTTCACATCGTCCCTGGACATGCCCGGAAGCTCGGCGTCGATAGTGAACGCCTCCTCGGTTTCCTTGATGTCCACGGCCGGGGCCCAGTCGCTGCGGCTAAATACGTCCTTACTGTCACGATCCCCGTTACGGGTCAGGCCAAACATCCGGTTGTAGCGGTTCATCATGTCTTCGAATTCACTGACCGGATTCCAGCGGGTTAGGTTGCTCATGGCGATACCTCCTCACGATAACGAATCTGTTTTCTGCGTCTCAGCTTCGCTCGCGGAATTGCCAACACCGGTGGCGCCTGCCGGATGGTTATCCGTGAACTCCTGCTATTAGCGAATGTAGGATCGCCGGATTCGTTTTCAAGCACCCGCCGCACAAATTTTGATCTGGATCAGTCAGCGGCCTCGGCCAGGTAGCTGTCCTTCAGTTTTACGTAGTTGCCGGCGGTGTAGGTGAAGAAGCTGCGTTCCTTGTCGGTCAGCGCCCGCGCCTTCTTTGCCGGCGAGCCTACGTACAGATGGCCGGATTCCAGGGTCTTGCCTGGCGGCACCAGGCAGCCGGCGGCGACGATTACTTCGTCTTCCACCACCGCGCCGTCCATGATGATGCAGCCCATGCCCACCAGCACCCGACTGCCCACGGTGCAGCCGTGCAGCAGCGCCTTGTGGCCGACGGTGACGTCGTCGCCGATGGTGAGCGGGTGGCCGCCCGGGTTGAAGTCGCTGGCGTGGGTGATGTGCAGCACCGACCCATCCTGAATGCTGCAGCGGTCACCGATGCGAATACGGTGCATGTCGCCGCGCACCACGGTCATTGGCCAGATGGAGCAATCGTCGCCGGTTTCGACGTCGCCGATGACCACCGCGCTCGGATCAACCCAGCTGCGGGAACCAAATTGTGGTGCTTTCCCCTTGTGAGAACGTACATTCGTCATTACATATACTCTCTAGACGTGACATTGCTTCGGAGATGGGAGTCTTCGGAGGGGTGCTTTCCGAAACCCGCTCGAGCACATCCATGTGGCGCTTGAGCTCCGCCATCCATGGCTCCGCACAGTTTCGGAAAGCACCCCTCCGAACACTCCCCCGAACATTGGAGTTATCTGAAACTACCTTACCGACGAACAGCTGAGAAGGGGACTTATGAACAACCCGTTACTGACTCACGATTTGCTGCCGAAGTTCGACCATGTCCGTACCGAGCACATGGAAACGGCCATTGACCAGATTCTCAGTGAAAACCGGATGAAAATCGCGTCCCTGGCGCAGCAGGACGACCCGACCTGGGAAACCCTGGCGCAGCCGATGCAGGCCCTGGACGACCACCTGAGCAACGCCTGGTCGGTGATTTCCCACCTGAACGGGGTGATGAACACCGACGAGCTGCGCAAGGTGTACAAGAACTGCCTGGAGAAGCTGACCGAGTACAGCACCGAGGT
>JBPEXK010000161.1:0-2167 GCA_052031745.1 Marinobacter sp.
AACGCGTACGGCATCACCGTTAACTACTATGCCTTCCCGCGTTCCGGTCCAGGCACGCCGTCGTTCAAGAAATATGTATCGGTCTGGTGTGCGGAAGACCAGCAGGCTGCCATGGACGCCGCCAAGGGTGGTCGGTCGGTGGCTGCCGCCAGTTGCGAGAATCCGGTGTTGGAGCAGTTCCGCCTCGGTAGCCGCGTTGGTGTCACCGGCACACCCGCAATTGTGCTGGAGGATGGCAACATGGTGCGGGGCTACGTCCCGGCGGACAACCTGGCCCAGGGCCTGGGTCTGCTCTGAATCCCCAATATCGCCCCTCTGTAAGTCCTATTTAGCCTCTCTTCGGCCCTCCTCTGTGAGGGCCTTTTCACGGATTTTCACCTCGACCGATTCAGGGCTTATTCACCGGCACCTGAATCGGTATACTAGGCGTCCCAAAATGCAATTCATCAGCACCCGCTCGGGACTAGAGGTGATAGTTTGAAAGACGTCAGTGTCGGAATCTGCGGACTGGGTACCGTTGGCGGCGGTACATTCAATGTCTTGACCCGGAATGCCAAGCTCATCGCTGGCAGGGCTGGGTGCAATATCCGAATTACGCGGATTGCCAGTCGTCGTCCCCGGACCGATATGGATCTGGGCGATGTGCCGTTCTCTACCGATATTTTTGACGTGGTGAACGATCCGAAGGTCGACATCGTTGTTGAGCTGATTGGCGGTTATGAAACGGCCAAGGAGCTGGTGCTGGCAGCGATCCGCAACGGCAAGCACGTGGTTACTGCCAACAAGGCGCTGATCGCAGTGCATGGCAATGA
Source organism: Marinobacter sp. (assembly GCA_052031745.1). GTDB lineage: Bacteria > Pseudomonadota > Gammaproteobacteria > Pseudomonadales > Oleiphilaceae > Marinobacter. Next base: position 813 of record JBPEXK010000161.1, read on the forward strand.
AATTTTCGAAGCGGCCGAACAGGCTGGTGTTGTCGTCGCCTACGAGGCGGGCGTCGCCGGTGGCATCCCGGTGATGAAGTCGATCCGAGAGGGCATGGCGGCCAACCGCATCGACTGGATTGCCGGCATCATCAACGGCACCGGCAACTACATCCTGACCGAAATGCGTGCCGGCCGTGAGTTCGCGGAAGTCCTCAAGGAAGCGCAGGATCTGGGCTACGCCGAGGCAGACCCAACTTTCGACGTGGAAGGCATAGACGCGGCCCATAAGCTGACCATCCTGGCCTCCGCCGGTTTCGGTGTGCCCCTGCAGTTTGAGAAAGGCTTCACCGAAGGCATTTCCAAGATCACTCCTTACGACATCTCCCACGCCGAGCTGCTGGGCTATCGGATCAAGCACCTGGGCATCGCCCGTCGTCGCGACGATGGCATCGAGCTGCGCGTTCACCCGACCCTGGTGCCGCAGAGCCACCTGATTGCCCAGGTGGACGGCGTCCTGAACGCGGTGTTGGTGGACGGCGACGCCGTCGGCCAGACCATGTACTACGGCCCGGGCGCCGGTGACGAGGCCACCGCCTCCGCCGTCATTGCGGACATCGTCGACGTGGCCCGCGCCGTGGCCAGCGGCAGCCAGCAGCGTGTGCCTTACCTCGGTTTCGAGCCCGACGCCCTGGAGCCCCTGGACGTGCTGCCCATGGAGGACATCCAGTCCGCCTACTACCTGCGCATCACCGCGCTGGACCACCCGGGTGTGCTGGCCAAGATCGCGTCGATCCTGAGCGAGCATGGCATCAACATTGAGTCGATCATGCAGAAGGAATCCGAGCTGCAGGACGGTCGCATCCCGGTCATCATCCTGACCCACACGGTCCAGGAGCGGCAGATCAATCGCGCCATCGAAGAACTGGAAGCCCTGACCGACACCGATGGTCAGGTGGTTCGCATTCGCGCCGAAAACTTTAACTGACAGGTAGTACACACGTGAGATATATCAGTACGCGGGGTCAAGCGCCCGCCCTGGGCTTTGAGGACGTTCTGCTGACCGGCCTGGCCTCCGATGGCGGCCTCTATGTGCCGGAATCCCTGCCGCACTTCAGCCTGGAAGAAATCCGAAGCTGGCGCGGGCTGCCCTACAGCGAGCTGGCGTTCAAGGTCATGCATCCGTTCGTGGACGACGCCATCCCGGCGGACGATTTCCGCAAGATGCTGGACGAAACCTACTCGGTGTTCAGCCATCAGGCGGTAGCGCCACTGGTGCAGCTGGATTCCAACGAGTGGGTCATGGAGCTGTTTCGTGGGCCGACCCTGGCGTTCAAGGACTTCGCCCTGCAGCTGCTGGGTCGGTTGCTCGACTA
>JBPEXK010000162.1:0-2728 GCA_052031745.1 Marinobacter sp.
ACCGGCGACCTGGCCACCATGGACGAGGACGGCTACATCCAGATCGTCGGCCGCATCAAGGACATGGTGATCCGCGGTGGGGAGAACATCTATCCGAAGGAAATCGAGGAGTTCCTGTACACCCATCCGTCCATCGAGGAAGTCCAGGTGACTGGCATTCCCGATGAGAAGTACGGCGAGGAGCTGATTGCCTGGGTGAAACTGCGCCCGGAGGCCGATCCCGTCGATGCCGACGGCCTGATCGAGTTCTGCAAAGGCCAGATCGCCCACTTCAAGATCCCGAAGAACTACAAGTTCGTGGACGAGTTCCCCATGACCGTCACCGGTAAGATCCAGAAGTACAAGATGCGGGAAATCTCCATCGAGGAGATGGGCCTGAAGAAGTAACAACACCAGCGCCGGTCACCGACCGGCGCTGGCTTTTTGGGCTAAGATAATCGTAAGGATCCAGAGGAGCGGATCGCCCTGATTATTGCCCATTGCCATGTCAAAGCTCCTGATCTGCCTGATGCTTTCCGTTATTGGCACTCTTGTCGGCAGTCTCGCTCTCGCCGAGCAGAGTGACGATCACCCTCCCCTGCATTTCTGCAACAGCCACTGGCCGCCGTTCAGCTACGGCGACAAGAGCAGCCAGCCCATTGGCGGCTACGCAATCGATTTCATGCAGGAGATTTCCCGGCGCATAGATCGCTCCGTGCGCCTGAGTATTCTGCCCTGGCTCCGCTGCCTCAAACTGGCTGAAACCGGACAAGTGGACGGCATCATGTTGCTCACTGCCAATGAAGACCGCCGCCGATTCCTGTTTTTCACCGAACCGCTGATGCACGATGCCAACCTGCTCTGGTATCTGGACACCAGCAAACACATTGCCGACCGGCGGTCGTTTGAAGAATTGCTTGGTTTAAAAGTCGGCATCGTCCACGGCTTCAACTACGGCGAGGCCTTCATCAAGGCCACGAAGGAGTTGGCGCTGGATGTGGAATCCGCCCCCTCGGTGTACAGCAATTTCGTGAAACTGGAGCGCGGCTGGATTGATGTGTTCCTGGTGAACCGGGTGGTCGCCGACTACACCATGCTGGGCCGACCGGACCTCCGGGCCCGCATGGTGCCGCGAATGGGGCCTTTCGCCCCTGTGGGCTTCCGGGTTGGCCTGTCCAAGGCGGGCCAGGCGGCAGATCTGCTGGCGCTGTTCAACGCCGCCATCACCGACATGACCCGGGAGAAAGTGGTTACCGGGATCCTGCAGTACCCTCCCCTGGTGGTTCAGGTGCAGGAACCGGATTAGGGCGCACGCGCCTCAGGACGTCGGCACAAGCGCCGCGTCGAAACCATTGCGGGCCAGGCGCTCGGCCTGGTCATCGGTCATTCCCAGCTGGGTTCTCAGGGCCTCGAAATTCTCCGTCATGTAACCGCCGAAGTAGGCCGGATCGTCGGAATTAACCGTTACCTTCAAGCCGTCCTCCAGCAGCTTCAGAATCGGGTGCTGTTTCAGGCTGTCGTAGACCTTCAGACGGATGTTCGAGAGCGGGCAAACCGTGAGCGGAATCTGGTCCCGGCGCAGGCGTTCCAGCAAGGCGGGGTCTTCCGTGGCACGCACGCCATGATCGACCCGCACCACTCCGAGTTCATCCAGGGCCTCCCAGATGTAGCTGGCCGGCCCTTCCTCCCCCGCGTGGGCCACCGGCAACAGGCCCAGGTCCCGGCCGCGGGCAAACACGTTCCTGAACTTGGACGGCGGGTGCCCCTGCTCGCTGCTGTCCAGGCCAATACCGATGAAGTGCTCGCGGAACGGCAGCGCCGCATCGAGCGTGCGCTGGGCTTCGTCTTCACTGAGATGACGCAGGAAACACAGGATCAGGCCGTAACTCAGCCCCCATTCAGCCCTGGCCTCTTTCAGGGCGCGAGTGATACCGCCAATCACCGTGGCCATATCCACGCCCCGGTCGGTGTGGGTCTGGGGATCGAAAAACGGCTCCACGTGGGTAACGTTCTGGGCTCGGCAGCGGTCCAGGTAGGCGCGGGTCAGGTCGTAGAAATCCTCCTCCTGCAACAGCACCTGGGCGCCCCGGTAGTACAGGTCAAGGAAGTCCTGGAGGTTGTTGAAGTCGTAGGCGGCGCGCAGGGTCTCGACGTTGTCGTAGGGCAAGGTGATGCCATTGCGCTGCGCCAGCTTGAACATCAGCTCCGGCTCCAGGCTGCCTTCAATGTGAATGTGCAGCTCGGCTTTCTTCAGCGCGTTCAGGTCCAGGGGCATTGGAATCTCACTTCGGTGACGATAAGGGTTTGTCATTAAACGCTAGCACAAACCCTGGAGCTAACTGCACCGTGAGCAACCCGTATTTAACCCCGGAGAAAATCGTTGACAGGCTGGCCTTCGCCGTGATGTTATCACCGTTAACAATGTTATCGACGTTTACTTCCCAGAGAAGACCATGACCCGAACCGCCTCCTACCACCACGGTGACCTACGCCAGGAAGCCCACCAGTTAGCTCTGGAGATTCTCAGGAACCAGGGTGACACCGCCATCAGCCTGCGCGGCCTCGCCAAAGAGCTTGGCGTCAGCGCCCCTGCCCTGTACCGGCATTTTGCCGACCGGGAGAGCCTGCTGGCCGCCCTTGCGGTCACCGGCTTCGAAGAGCTGAGGGATCGTTTGTTGGCGGTGGACCAGCGGGTACCTCGCCGGGCGCTGATCGATATTGGCCTGGTCTACGTCGCCTTCGCCCAGGA
>JBPEXK010000163.1:0-4804 GCA_052031745.1 Marinobacter sp.
GCGTCCGATAACTTCTGGCAGATGGGCGATACCGGCCCCTGTGGCCCGTGCACCGAAATCTTCTTCGACCACGGCCCGGATGTGGCCGGCGGACCTCCGGGCAGCCCAGAGGAAGATGGCGACCGTTACATCGAGATCTGGAACGTGGTCTTCATGCAGTACAACCGCACCGCCGATGGTGAGATGCTAAAGCTGCCCAAACCCTCCGTCGACACCGGCATGGGCCTGGAGCGGATCGCTGCGGTATTGCAGGGCGTGCACAGTAACTACGAAATCGATCTGTTCCAGAACCTGTTGAAAGCCGCCTCCGAGGTACTCGGCGGCGTTGACACCAGTGCGGCCAGCCTGCGTGTGGTGGCGGACCACATCCGGTCCTGCGCCTTCCTGATTTCCGATGGCGTGATGCCGTCCAACGAAGGCCGCGGCTTTGTGCTGCGTCGGATCATTCGCCGCGCGGCCCGTCACGGCAACAAGCTGGGTGCCACCGAGCCGTTCTTCTACAAGCTCACCGGCGCCCTGGTCGAGCTGATGGGCGAAGCCTTCCCGCAGCTGGTCAGCAGCCAGAAGCAGATCGAGAAAGTTCTGCTGCAGGAAGAAGAGCAGTTCGCCAAGACCCTGGACAAGGGCCTGCGCCTGCTGGAGCAGGACATTGCCGAGCTCAAGGGCGACGTGATTCCTGGCGACACCATTTTTACCCTGTACGACACCTACGGCTTCCCGGTGGATCTCACCAACGACATCGCCCGTGAGCGTGGTCTGACCCTCGACTACGAAGGCTACGAGAGCGCCATGGAACGCCAGCGCGAGCGGGCTCGTGCCGCCAGTAAGTTCGGCATTGATTACAACGCCGCTGGCCTCAAGCTGGAAGGCAAGACCGAATTCACCGGCTACGAGCGCATCGACGGCCACGAGCGCATCCGCACCGTGATCGTCGGCGGCGAGGAGAAGACCGCCGAAGCCGGCGACGAGGCCGTGGTGGTACTCGAGCGCACCCCGTTCTATGCCGAGTCCGGTGGCCAGGTGGGCGACACCGGCCTGCTGACCTGGAGCGGTGGCCGCTTCCAGGTTACCGACACCCGCAAGGAAGGTGATAACCACCTGCACGTGGGCACACTGGTGGAAGGTGAGCTGTTCCCGGGCCTGGAAGTGGATGCCCGCATCGACCACGCCCGTCGCGAGCGCACCAAGCGTAACCACTCCGCGACCCACCTGCTGCACGCTGCGCTGCGCAAGATCCTGGGCGAGCACGTGAACCAGAAAGGCTCCCTGGTAGACCCGGACAAACTGCGGTTCGATTTCTCCCACTTTGAGCCGGTCACCCCGGAGCAACTGAGCGAGATCGAGCGCAAGGTGAACGAGCTGATCCTCGATAACACCCCGGTGCAAACCGAGATCACGGACATGGAACAGGCCCAGGAGAAGGGCGCCATGGCGCTGTTCGGTGAAAAGTACGGCGACACCGTGCGGGTATTGAGCATGGGCACCGACAACTACTCGGTGGAGCTCTGCGGCGGTACCCACGTGGGCCGCACCGGTGACATCGGGCTGTTCCGGATCACCTCCGAGAGTGGCATTTCTGCCGGTGTGCGCCGGATCGAAGCGGTCACTGGTATGGGTGCTCTGGAGTGGATCGACAGCACCGAGCGCACCCTGCGCGAAACCGCCTCCCTGGTGCGTGCCACCCGTGACACGGTCACCGAAAAGGTGCAGCAGACTCTGGATCGCAATCGCCAGCTGGAAAAAGAAGTGGATGCGCTCAAGGCCAAACTGGCCAGCTCCGCCGGCAGTGATCTGGCCGGTTCGGCGGTCGACGTTGCCGGTCTCAAGGTGGTGGCCTCCGAGCTGGAAGGCGCCGATCGCAAGGCTCTGATGGAAACCGCTGACCAGCTCAAGAACAAGCTGGGCGAGGGCGTAGTGGTGCTGGCCAGCGTTGAAGGCGACAAGGTCACCCTGGTGGCCGGTGTAACCAAATCCGCGACCGGCAAGATCAAGGCCGGTGATCTGATGAAGCACCTGGCGGCACAGGTGGGCGGTAAAGGCGGTGGCCGGCCCGACATGGCCCAGGGTGGCGGCACCGAGCCGGCCAAGCTGGCCGACGCACTGGCCGGCGTTCCTGCCTGGGTTGAAAAAAATATAGGATAAGCAACTGTTTGTCCGGTAGGGTGGGAAGGTATAATCCGGCCCGCTTTCTTGTGATTGGATCTTATGACTGGCGAGGCGCCGCCTCGCCGTGAGTCCCCGTTTAGGATATTGGGAAGAAAATGGCTCTGTTGGTTCAGAAGTTTGGTGGTACCTCGGTTGGCACAACCGAACGAATCGAAGCGGTGGCGGACAAGGTCGCGCGCTTCCGGAAAGAAGGTCATGACGTGGTGGTGGTGGTTTCTGCCATGAGTGGCGAAACCAATCGCTTGATTGGTCTGGCCAACAGCATCATGGAAGATCCGACGCCCCGGGAGATGGACGTGCTGGTGTCCACCGGTGAGCAGGTCACCATTGCCCTGCTGTCGATGGCCCTGCAGAAGCGGAAATGTGAGGCTCGCTCTTACACCGGCTCCCAGGTGCGGATCGTCACCGACAGCACCCACACCAAGGCGCGCATCAAGCAGATCGACGAGCAGCGTATGCGCGAAGATCTGGATGCCGGTCGCGTGGTGGTGGTTGCTGGTTTCCAGGGTATCGATGAGTGCGGCAATATCACCACTCTTGGCCGCGGCGGCTCCGACACCACAGCGGTCGCACTGGCGGCTGCGCTCAAGGCCGACGAGTGCCAGATCTACACCGACGTGGACGGCGTTTACACCACCGACCCCCGGGTGGTCGACAGCGCCCGTCGCCTGGATCGCATCACCTTCGAAGAAATGATCGAAATGGCAAGCCTGGGTTCCAAGGTGCTGCAGATTCGATCCGTGGAATTCGCAGGCAAATACAATGTTCCATTACGGGTACTTTCCAGCTTCCAGGAAGGGGAAGGCACCCTGATCACTTTTGAGGATGAAAACGCCATGGAGCAACCGGTTGTTTCCGGCATCGCTTTTAACCGCGACGAAGCAAAACTGACCATCGCCGGCGTGCCCGACACCCCGGGCAGCGCGCTGCGGATCTTGAAGCCGGTAAGTGATGCTAATATTGAAGTAGACATGATCGTGCAGAACGTGGGCGAGGATAACAAGACCGCGTTCACCTTCACCGTGCACCGCAATGATTTCCGGCGCGCCAAGGAGGTTCTGCAGGGGGTTGCGGACGAGCTCGGCGCCCGTGAGGTTAGTGGTGACAGCAAGATTGCCAAGGTCAGCATCGTGGGCGTGGGCATGCGCTCCCACGCAGGCGTTGCAACCCGGATGTTCGAAGCCCTGTCCAACGAGGGTATCAACATCCAGATGATTTCGACCTCGGAGATCAAAATCTCCGTAGTGATCGACGAGAAATATCTTGAGTTGGCGGTTCGTGCTCTGCACAGCGAGTTTGAATTGGACAAGGTCTCGGTAAAGGAAGATAAGTAAACGGGCAGGAGAGGTCGCCCGGCCAACGGCGACCGCCCGCATCAATAAGAGCATCATTGGCTGAGCCTATGACACCGCGCACCCGTATAAGGGATTGTGCGTCTTAAGATCAGAACGTGGTCTCGCTATAAACTACAGAACACTAAGAAGAAACACTTTGTCGGAACAGGTAGCTCTGGATAGGGAGTAAGGGATATGTTGATTTTGACTCGCCGTGTTGGCGAAACCCTGATGGTCGGAGACGAAATTACCGTCACCGTCCTGGGTGTAAAGGGGAACCAGGTGCGCATCGGCGTCAACGCGCCGAAGGAAGTTGCGGTCCACCGGGAAGAAATCTATCAGCGCATACAGTCGGAAAAAGGTTCGGAAGAGCCGGAGCCGGGCAACAGCTGAAAGTAAAAAAGCCGTTCGAGGGAAACCCGAGCGGCTTTTTTCTTTTCTGGTAAAAATCGGGGCGAAAAAATTGCGTGTCAACCCTATGAAAACAGAAATGTTATGGTAGTATACGCCCCGTTCTCAAGGAGAGGTGGGTGAGTGGCTGAAACCAGTTCCCTGCTAAGGAACCGTACGCGAAAGCGTACCGAGGGTTCGAATCCCTCCCTCTCCGCCATTTCCTATTCTGGAACGGAGAACAGGTTGAGGTAGCACTTGACCACAGCAAGTGATGAATGCGCGGCTGTAGCTCAGCTGGATAGAGTACCTGGCTACGAACCAGGCGGTCGGAGGTTCGAATCCTCCCAGCCGCGCCATATTAAACAAAGAACCCCGCCTTGAGCGGGGTTTTTTGTGTCTGCAGGAAACGTCCGGCTTACATGCCGTGCGGCCCCATCAGTTGGCCCCGGATTGCGCCCTTTGGGAACTCAGGGTTGTGCACGTTGATGTAAAAGTCGGAAGGGTTGTTCAGAATGCGCTGGACAATGCCCGCCTCGCCCGTCGGAAACTTGCCTTCCTCGCCCTCGGTCAGGCAGTCCGCCGCATCGCCATCCTCCGGGCCTGCCAGCATGGCTACAGGGGTGTCGTTCATGCCTTTGCCCGCTTCATGGATGTGAGCGGCCATGCCTTCCTTCACCGGTACCGTCTGAATGTTTTGCACCTGCACCACGTAGCACAGGGTGGTTGGGTCGCCATCAACGCCAAAGACATGAGCGTAGCCCTTGCCGTCGCTGTCGCCCATGGAGCCAACCATGTTGGCGCCGTTGAGTTCTGCGTCGAGGACGTGGTTGGTGTGGCCCGCCTGGGCAGTTGAGGACAGGCTGAGCACCATGGCAGAGGCGGCAAAGCCAAGATTTCGAAACGTAAGCGTT
>JBPEXK010000164.1:0-26056 GCA_052031745.1 Marinobacter sp.
CCAGAAAGGGACGCTTTTATACCAGAACTCGACCGCCAACGCAAAAAATTGTTGGGAATTTGGCCAGTTTTCCGGTCCTGCCTGTTGGGCAATTACATCAAGCCCCGTTCGGCAAGCGATATTACCTCACCGTGGCCGATCACCATATGGTCAAGAACCCTGATATCCACCAAATTGAGCGCGTCTTTCAAGCGCCGGGTCAGGGCAATGTCGGCCTGGCTGGGTTCGGCCACCCCGGAGGGATGGTTGTGAGCGAAAATCACCGCCGCCGCATTGTCCTCCAGGGCCTGACGTACCACCTCCCGCGGGTAGACCGCGGCGCCGTCGATGGTGCCGCGAAACAGTTCCCGGTATTGAATGATGCGATGCCGGTTATCCAGGAACAGGCCCGCGAACACCTCGTGCGGGTAAGCGCCCAGCCGACTGGTCAGGAATCGCCGGGTGTCCTCCGGAGACTTGAGCGGATCGCCCTGGCGCAGGGGTTCGTCCATCACCCGCCGGGCCATCTCCATGGCCGCCTGGACCTGGGCGTATTTGGCGGTGCCCAGGCCCCGGGTGGCGCAAAACTGGCTGCGGGAGGCGGTAATCAGGCCGCGCAGGCCGCCGAAGCGGGTGATCAGCGTGCGGGCCAGCTCCATGACCGGGGTGCCGGTGGTGCCGGTTCGAAGAAATATGGCCAGGAGTTCGGCGTCGGACAGACTTTCGGCGCCATGGGCGAGCAGGCGCTCCCGGGGGCGCTCGTCGGGGCGCCAGGCAGGCGTTGGCATGGGCGTTCCTTGCTGGTTGCGGTGTGCCGGGCGCGTCCTGCGCCGGCGGTGTTTTCGGTTACATTTTCGGTTACAGAGGGTACTTGAAAAAGTAACAATCGGTAAACGTCTGGCCACGCCCGCAGGCTGCCTGCACTGCCTGAGCGTGCTATCTTATAAGCCTTTCTTTTTTCGAGGATACGGAGCCCCTATGGCCGCCAAAAAAATTCTGCTGGGTATCACCGGCGGTATTGCTGCCTATAAGAGTGCGGAACTGGTGCGCCTGCTGAAAAAAGCCGGCCACAGCGTGCGGGTGGTGATGACCAGCGGCGCCGAGGCGTTCGTGACGCCGCTGACCTTCCAGGCGCTCAGTGGCGAACCGGTCCGCACCTCGTTGCTGGACCCGGAGGCCGAAGCTGGCATGGGGCACATCGAGCTGGCGAAATGGGCTGACCTGGTGGTGGTAGCACCAGCGTCCGCCGATTTCATGGCGCACCTGGCCAACGGTTTCGCCGACGACCTGCTCACTACCCTGTGCTGCGCCACCGAGGCACCCATTGCCCTGGCGCCGGCGATGAATCAGGCCATGTGGAGCAACCACCGGACCCAGCGCAACCTGAGGCTGCTGCAGGACGATCCCCAAATCACCCTGTGGGGGCCAGACCAGGGCGATCAGGCCTGCGGCGACATCGGCCCGGGCCGCATGTTGGAGCCGCTGGCGCTGGCGAGCCTGGTGGCCGGGCAGGCAAATCCTGCGGAGGCCGCGCAGTCGGTAACCGGAGCCCTGGCCGGCAAACGGGTGGTGATCACCGCCGGCCCGACCCGGGAGCCCATTGATCCGGTGCGCTACATCAGCAATCACAGCTCGGGCAAGATGGGCTATGCCCTGGCCAGCGCCGCTCGGGATGCCGGCGCCGAGGTGGTGCTGGTCAGTGGTCCGGTGTCCCTGGCCGCCCCCGCTGGCGTCCAGGTACGCAACGTCATCACCGCCGAGGACATGCTGCGTCAGGCCTCGGCCGAGGTGGATGCTGGCTGTGACCTGTTCATCGCCAGCGCGGCGGTGGCCGACTACCGGCCGGAGAGCTGTGAGGCCGACAAGATCAAAAAATCCAGCGAGCAGATGGCGCTGGCGCTGGTGCGCAATCCCGACACCCTGGCCACCATCGCCGCGCGGACGGACGCCCCCTTCACCGTCGGTTTTGCCGCCGAGACCACCGACGTCGCCAAGTACGCAATCGGCAAGATGCAGCGCAAGAAACTGAACATGATCGTGGCCAACGACGTGTCGGTGCCGGGGCTGGGTTTCAACAGCGACGACAACGCGGTAACGGTGTTCTGGCCCGAGGGCCAGGCGTCGATCGGGCCGGACAGCAAGCAACGCATCGCTGAGCGCCTGGTGGCGCTGATCGGCGAACATCTTGACCAGGCGGCCGGCTGAGGCTGGGCCGCTCTTTTCAGACGACAGGATCTTTATGACCAAGAAAAAACTTCAGGTGCGCGTGTTGGACGACCGCATTGGCAACCAGATCGCGTTTCCGGAATACGCCACCGATGGCTCCGCCGGGCTCGACCTCCGGGCCTGCCTGGACCAGCCCCTGACCCTGGAGCCGGGCCAGACCCAGCTGATCAAGACCGGGCTGTCGATCCACATCGGCGATCCGTCCCTGGCAGCGATGATATTGCCGCGCAGCGGGCTCGGGCACAAACACGGCATTGTTCTGGGCAACCTGGTCGGGCTGATCGACTCCGATTACCAGGGCGAGCTGATGGTGTCCTGCTGGAACCGCGGCCAGACCACCTTCACCATCGAGGTTGGTGAACGCATCGCCCAGCTGGTCCTGGTGCCGGTGGTGCAGGCCGAGTTCGACGTGGTTACCGAGTTCGACAGCAGTGACCGGGGTGAGGGCGGTTTCGGTTCCACCGGCACTCACTGAGGGGCGTCCACCCCAGAATGACAGACCGGCGTCTATACTGAGCGCAACCCGTGGGTATCCAGGATAAAAAAGACAACAGCAGGAAGGACTATGAAGCTGGGCAAAAAGAAAGCGGCTGACGCCCCTGGCGATGAGCAGCCCGCAAAGAAGGCCGTCAAGAGCGAGAAGAAGGCATCGTCCGGGGCCAAGCTCAAACAGTTGAGTTCGGTCGCCGTCAGTCAGGCCCTGGTGGTGGTCCTGGCCGGTGTCTTGGCGGGGGTATTGGTGCATTTCCTGGCGCTCCAGCCGGCGGCGGTCCAGCAATTCCAGTCGCAAACCGCAGTCGAGGCCGAGTCGGCGGCGGCGCGCATGAACCAGTATCTGTCCCTGCTGCAGGCCAGCGTCGATGGCCTGGCCCGTCGCCCCGACGTGATCGAGGCGGTCTCTGGCACCACCGGCGTGGCCGATGCCGAAGCGGATCTGGCCAGGGCCCTGCCCGGCATTCAGGACGTCCACCTGTTTCCCTACCAGGACATTCCCCGCACCGCCAATAACCAGGGCCTGCTGGGTTTTGCCGGGCTGGAGCTGGCGCGTCGGGCCGAGACTGGCGGAACCCTGCACCCCGACGCCTTTCCCCGGGATAACCGCTGGCTGATCCAGGTGGCCACTCCGGTGCGCAGCCCGGTCAGCAACGCGATCACCGGCACCCTGCTGGTGATCTTCGATGCCGAGGGCCTGAGGCCGTTGCTGCAAGTGGTCAACGCCGACCTGGGCGGCAAGCTGGAGCTGACCCAGACCGTCTCCGGCACCGCCCGCACCGTCTTGAGCCAGGGCAGCGCCAGCGGTACCGCGCAGACCCGGACCCTGGCCAACCCGGACTGGTCGGTGGCCTACACCCCGGCGGCTGCGCCGGCGCCGGCGGTGAATCTGGTGATGGTTGCGATTCTGGTCGGGGTTCCGGTCCTGGTCGCCGCTATCCTGGTGTGGCTACTGCTCACCAGCGCCCAGCGGGGCCTGCGGCAGGACGTCACGGCCCTGATCCAATGGGCACATAAGGTGTTTGGCGGCGACCGGGTCAAACTGCCGCCGCTGCAGTGGGACATGGTGGCCTCCGCCGGTGAGGTCCTGCAGCGACTGTCGCAGGTGGTCGACAAGCGGGTGGCCAAGGCGCTGGAAATGGCCCGGCCGAAAAAGCCGGCCGGTCCCCAGCCGGCCGCCGCCGCGGACGACGAACCGCTGTTCCAGGACAAAGACATGCCCGACATCGACATGCTCGACGGTGATGAGGACGTTCTCGGTTTCGGCGGCGGTGAGGACCCACTGGCTGGCGACGATCTGCTGGACGTGGAGGAAGTTGCCGAGCCCTCGGTGGAGCTGTCGCCGGACATTTTCCGCGCTTACGACATCCGCGGCATCGTCGGGGAGACCCTGTCCGCCGAGAGTGTCCGGCTGATCGGCCAGGCCATCGGCTCGGAAGCGGTGGAGCAGGGCATCAATGCCCTGTGCGTCGGCTACGATGGCCGCCATTCCAGCCCGGAGCTGGCGGATGCCCTGGCCCAGGGCGTGATGGCCACCGGCTGTGACGTCATCCACGTCGGCGCGGTGCCGACGCCGGTGCTTTATTTTGCCACCCAGGAGCTGCAAACCGGATCCGGGGTGATGGTGACCGGCAGCCACAATCCGGCCAATTACAATGGCCTGAAGATCATGCTCGGGGGCGAAACCCTGTCCGGCGAGGCCATCCAGAAGCTGTACCAGCGGGCCCAGACCGGCGATTTCGCCCGCGGTGCCGGTACCCAGTCTTCCGAGGACGTACGCCGCGCCTACCTGGACCGGATCGTCGGCGACATCGCCGTGGCAGCGCCGCTCAAGGTGGTGGTCGACGCCGGCAATGGCATCGCCGGGGAGTTGGCGCCGATGCTGATCGAGGAGCTGGGCTGCGAGGTGGTGCCCCTGTACTGCGAAGTGGACGGCGATTTCCCGAATCATCACCCGGACCCGGGCAAACCGGACAACCTGGCCGACCTGATCGCCCGGGTGGCCGAGGAGAATGCCGACATTGGCCTGGCCTTCGACGGCGATGGCGACCGGCTGGGCGTGGTCACCAACTCCGGCAAGATCATCTGGCCGGATCGTCTGCTGATGCTGTTTGCCCGCGACGTGGTGTCCCGTAACCCGGGCGCCGATGTGCTCTACGACGTCAAATGCAGTCGCCGGCTGGCGGGCGTGATCTCCGAGGCCGGCGGCCGGCCGATCATGTGGAAAACCGGCCACTCCCTGATGAAGGCGAAGATGAAAGAGACCGGCGCCCAGCTCGCCGGTGAGATGAGCGGTCATATCTTCTTCGGTGAGCGCTGGTACGGCTTCGACGACGGCCTCTATTCCGCTGCCCGCCTGCTGGAGATTCTGGGCATCGAAGACCGGCACAGCGACGAGGTGTTCGGCGATTTCCCCGAGGACATCAGCACCCCGGAGCTCAACGTTGAGGTGACCGAGGCCAGCAAGTTCGGGATCATCGAGCGGCTGGGCCAGGACGGACAGTTTGGCGACGGGAACATCAGCACCATCGACGGTATCCGGGTAGACTATGCCGATGGTTGGGGCCTGTGTCGGGCGTCCAACACCACCCCGGTGCTGGTGCTGCGCTTCGAAGCGGAAACCGAGCAGGGTCTGGAGCGCATCAAGGGTGTGTTTCGGGAGCAGTTGCAGAAAGTGGCACCGGACCTGGCAGTGACGTTCTGAGCACTGCGCACGAACATGTTTAACCACGGATTGAGAAGGCAACAAAATGGCGTTGGATCGTGAAACAGCAATGCAGGTGGCCTCGGTTCTGAGCCGGGGCCTGCCGTATATTCAGCGGTTTACTGGTAAGACCGTGGTGATCAAATACGGCGGCAACGCCATGGAGAACGAAGAGCTGAAGAGCAGCTTCGCTCGTGACGTGGTGCTGATGAAACTGGTTGGGATCAACCCGATCGTGGTGCACGGTGGTGGCCCCCAGATCGGGGAACTGCTAGAGCGCCTGAACATCAAGTCCCGCTTCGTCAACGGCATGCGGGTAACCGACTCCGAGACCATGGACGTGGTTGAGATGGTGCTGGGTGGCCAGGTCAACAAGGAAATCGTGTCCCTGATCAATGCCCAGGGCGGTACCGCCGTGGGGCTGACCGGTAAGGACGCGAACCTGATCCGGGCCCGCAAGCTGGAAGTGGTAGACCGGTCCCCCGAGCTGGTGCGACCGGAAATCATCGATATCGGTCACGTCGGCGAAGTGGCCAGCGTCAACGTTGATGTCATCGACATGCTTACCCGCAGCAACGTGATTCCGGTGATTGCGCCCATCGGTGTCGGCCCGGACGGCGCCTCCTACAACATCAACGCCGACCTGGTGGCGGGCAAGGTAGCCGAGGCCATGAAGGCGGAAAAGCTGATCCTGCTCACCAACGTGTCCGGCCTCAAGAGCAAAGAGGACAAGGTGCTGACCGGGCTGACCGCGCAGCAGGTCAATGCCCTGATCGAGGACGGCACCATCCACGGCGGCATGCTGCCAAAAATACGCTGCGCCCTGAACGCGGTGGAGAACGGCGTGCGAACCTCGCACATCATCGACGGCCGGGTGGCTCACGCCTGCCTGCTGGAGATCTTTACCGACGAGGGCGTGGGTACCCTGATTTCCCGGAACTGATCCCGTGGTACGAGGAGTCTCTGGATGATGCGCCTGCTGAAAGTGCTGGTTGTGACCGGCCTGGTGAGTTTTGTGGTGTTCAAGGCCGGCGCCTGGTGGCTGGTGGATCAGCGCATGGCCGAGGCGCGCACGGCCCTGGAGTCCCAGGGTGTGTTGCAGCGGGGGACCATCAGTTCCGCGGTCGATGGCCGCGTGGTGCTGTCCGGCAGTAGCTGGCAGGATTTCCGCTTGAACCAACCCCTGGAAATCGGTCGTCTGGAGTTTGACGCCGGCTCGCCGTTCGCGCTGGCGTCGGCGCTGCTGGATCCTGGCGCCTTGCCCGACAGCTGGACCCTGCAGGGTGAGGGCCTGGGGCTGGTTCTGGAAGCCACCATGTTCCGGAACTGGGTCACCGCCGACGGCGAGGACGGCCAGGGCAATCCGGCGCTGGTGTCGCTGTCCTGCGCTTCCGATCCGCGCCAGCAACTGGGCAGTGGCGACCTGATGCGCATGGGCATTACCGCCCTGGCCGGCGAGGTGCTGCTGCAGCAGCGGCCGGACGGCGTCAGCGCCGAATTGAATACCGCCGGCACCGGCAGTGCCGAGTTGCTCTGGCCCGGTGCCCGTATAGACCTGTTGGAGCCGGAGCAGGTGCTCGCCAGCACCGGTGAGCCATTGACCCTGACCCTGCGCGACGGCGGCCTGATGCGGCGCATTGCCGCCTACTGCGCCCGGGAGGCCGGTCTGGAGCCGCCGGTGTGGGCCGACCAAACCCTGGACGCCTTGCGTCGCGGCCTGGACGCCCGGGGCCTCATCGCCAGCCAGCAGCTGTTGGCGCTGTACCGGCAGTGGTTGCTGGAGGGCGGAGAGCTGACCGTTAGCCTGCAGCCAAACGCGCCGATGTTGGGTGTGCCAGTGGTGCCGGCCGGGGCCGAACCGGGTGAGGCCGAAATGGACGTGGCCTACAACGGCGCTGGGGTGCCGGATGTGTTTCTGCGTCAGGCCGAGCCGGTGGTGGCCGAACCCGCCGAGCCGGTCTCCACCACCGCTGCAAATCAGGAGAACCCGGATGAGCAGGGGTGGTATGCTGCTTCGGTTGACGACGCCAATCAATGGATTGGCCGCCAGGTGCGGGTCACCCTCTCCAACGACAACGTGGTGGAGGGCCGGCTGGTCAGCGTCAGCGAGCGTGAATTGGAAGTGGCCCGGGTGGTGGCCGGCGGGGAAGTAGCCTATCCGATGCTGGCCCGCGCCATCACCGGTTTTGAAGTGTGGCGTCGCGGCCGTAAACAGTGACCCGTTCGGGTCCGAGGGGAGTGTATGTCGCAGTCCGCAGTGAAGGGTGGTTCGGTGCCGAGCGTCAAGGACATGATGGCGCGTCTGATTTCCCTCAGGTCCATCAGCAGCGCTTCGCCCAAGTGGGATCACAGCAACGAGGCTGTGGTCCGGTTGCTGGCGGAATGGCTGGAGCCGCTGGGCTTCGCCGTGGAAATCCTGGAAGTCCCGGGCATGCCGGGCAAATTCAATCTGATCGCTACCCTGGGCAGTGGCCCTGGTGGCTTGGTGTTGTCTGGCCACACCGACACGGTGCCCTACGATGACCAGCGCTGGAGCAGCGATCCCTTCACCTTGACCGAGCGCAACGACCGCTGGTACGGCCTCGGCACCTGCGACATGAAAGGCTTCTTCGCCCTTGCCATCGAAGCGGCCCGGGAGTTTGCCTCGGCGCCGCTGCAGCAGCCGCTGATCCTCTTGGCGACCGCCGATGAGGAGAGCTCGATGAACGGCGCCCGGGCCCTGGCCGAGGCCGGCAAGCCCAAGGCCCGCTATGCGGTCATCGGTGAGCCCACCAGCCTGCGCCCGGTAAGGATGCACAAGGGCATCATGATGGAGCGGCTGAAATTCGAGGGCAGTTCCGGGCACTCCTCGAATCCGGCCCTGGGTCGCAACGCCATGGAGGGCATGCACGAAGCCATGGGCGAGCTGCTGGCGCTGCGTGGCCGGTGGCAGGAGCAGTATCGCAACCCCAACTTCGAGGTTCAGGTGCCAACCTTGAACCTGGGCTGCATCCACGGTGGCGACAACCCCAATCGCATCTGTGCCCAGTGCGAGTTGCATTTTGACCTGCGGCCACTGCCGGGCATGGACATGGAAGCGCTACGCCAGGCCATCCTGCAACAGGTGCGGCCGATCGCCGAGCGCCGGGAGCTGGCGTTGGAGTTTGAACCGCTGTTCGACGGCGTTCCACCGTTTGAAACCGCCGCTGACGCGGCCCTGGTGCAGGCCTGTGAAAAACTGACCGGCCATACCGCCCACGCGGTGGCGTTTGCCACCGAGGCGCCCTGGTTGCAGCGGCTGGGCCTGGAGACCCTGGTCATGGGCCCTGGCTCCATCGACCAGGCGCATCAGCCCGATGAGTACATTGAACTGGCCCAGCTGGAGCCGACCATTCGGATCCTGAAGGGCCTGATCCGTCAATTCTGCCTTGAAACCCCCTGATACATCTGACTTGGAGACCGGGTTGAAATCGAACGACTGGCTGCATGGATTCCGCCACTCCTCCCCCTACATCAACGCCCATCGTGGGCGCACGGTGGTGCTGACCATCCCTGGCGACGCCATTGAGCATGGCAATTTCATCAACATCATCCATGACATTGCCCTGCTGAGCAGCCTGGGGGTGAAACTGGTGGTGGCGTTTGGTGCCCGTCCGCAGATTCAGGCGCGGCTGGACAGTGCCGGGGTGGAATCGTCGTTTGGGGACGGCCTGCGGGTGACGCCGGAGCAGCAACTGCCGATGGTGATGGAAGCCATTGGCGGCTTGCGCGCCTACCTGGAAAGCCAGTTGTCCATGGGCCTGGTCAATTCCCCCATGCACAACGCCCGGATTCGGGTCAGCAGCGGCAATTACCTGGCAGCCCGGCCGGTGGGCGTGCTCGACGGTGTCGATTTCGGCTACACCGGCCGGGTGCGCCGGGTCGACGTGGCCGGGATCGAGAAACTCCTGGAACTGGGCCACATCGTGCTGTTGCCGCCCATGGGCTACTCACCCACCGGTGACGCTTTCAATCTGTCTTATGAAGATGTCGGCAGCCAGGTAGCCGCCGCGCTCCAGGCCGAGAAACTGCTGGTGTTCATCGACGACCAGGGCCTGCTCGATGAAGACGGCGGTCTGATCCGCGAACTCTCGGCGCGCCAGGCTTCCGAGCGCCTGGCCGCGGGTGCGGTCACCGGCCACGATGCCGACCTGCTGCGGGCAGCCTGCGATGCCTGTGTCAAAGGTGTGCGCCGGGCCCACATCATCAGCTACGTGAACGACGGCGCCTTGCTGGAGGAAATGTTTACCCGGGACGGCTCCGGCACCTTGGTCAGCGGCGACAATTACGAACAGATCCGTCAGGCCCGGGTCGAGGACATCGGCGGCATCCTGGAGCTGATTCAGCCGCTGGAGGAGCAGGGCATTCTGGTGCGCCGGTCCAGGGAAATGCTGGAAACCGAGATCGACCGGTTTGTCGTGGCGGAGCGCGACGGCACCATCGTCGGTTGCGCCGCCCTGTATCATTACCCCGAGGAGCAGGCCGGTGAACTGTCCTGCTTTGCCGTCAACCCGTCTTACCGGCGGGCCGGGCGCGGGGACGAGCTGCTGGCCATGGTGGAGAAGATGGCGCGGGGGCAGGGCATCCAGAGCCTGTTCGTGCTGACCACCCAGACCGAACACTGGTTCCGCGAGCGCGGGTTCCAGATTTCGACGGTGCAGGCGCTGCCGGGGCCCAAGCTGGCCGCCTATAACACCCAGCGCAAGTCAAAGGTCTTCGTGAAACCGCTCTGACAACTCCAGCAACCGCTGCCGGCGTTCCGGCTTCGGCCATTCGGACAGTTCCTCGACCCGGCGGTAGAAGGTCGGGAAATCCCGATCCACCTCCTTTAGCAACTGCCGGAAGCCGGGCACGTACTGGTTGTACTGCCGGAACAGTGCCAGATTGGCGTTGTTCAGGCTGGTCGGGCTGGCGCCAAATGGCCCCGGCTGGTGCCAGTCCGCCGAGGCTGTCTGGTAAGCCGTCAACAACTCCGTCAGTAACTCCGCCTTGCGCTCGCGCAGGGCAGTCACCGGCAACTGATCTTTCTGTCGATACAGGGTTTTCAGTTGGGCCGTGGTGTCCTGGACCAGGGCCAGGGTCTGGTTGCGGTAGTCCAGGCGCTGGCGGGCGCGCTCGAACACATCCGGGTTATCAATCTGCTCAGACCACAGCTTCAGGCCCTCCAGCTCGACCGCCGTGGCGAAACTCTCGTTGAAGGTGGTGTCGTGGGCAATGTAGACCACCTGATGTGCCAGCTCGTGGAAGATCAGGGCCACCATCCGGCCGTCAGCCAGGTTGGTGAAGCCCGAATGCAGGGGGTCGTCGAACCAGCCCAGGGTCGAGTAGGCGGTGACGCCACCGACGAAGGTGTCGTAGTTACGGGCCTCGAAACTGGCCCGCTCCTCGAGAGCGTCGTCGAGATCAAAGTAGCCTCGGTAGGCCTGGCAGCCAAGCACCGGGTAACACCAGCGGTGAGGGGTGAGGGAAAATTCCGGCACCGCCACCAGGTTTACCACCACCCAGGGGTGCTCCAGGGTAACGAACTGGTTGTAGGCGCCATCGGTCGGCAGGCCGAGCCGGTCGCGGGCAAATTGCAGCGCGCGCTGGCTGGTAACCAGCTTGGCCTTCAGCTCCGGGTCGGTGGTTTCGCTGGCGATCAGCTGGTCCACCGGATCGCCCGCCATCATCAGCGAAATGTGGCCCGACACCGCCTGGCTATAGTAGTTGGCGGTGGAGCAACCGGTAACGCCGGATACCAGTAGCAAAAGCAGGTAGATCTGACTAAGCTGTTTCATGGATCGGGATGTTATATTGGCAGTGGTTTTCTGGTGGAACCAGGCCGACAAATTACAGCCATGGTTCCCATAGTAGCAGGTGGTGCGAGTACCACTGTATCCAGGGATGAAGGCCAGATGGAGCGGAAGCGATCGCTCTCTCGTTCTGGTTTTTAGCATGATCAGGTAGTGAATGGATCCGAGAGAACGTCGTAGTAGCCCCCGCAAGCCGATCAAACTGGCGGCCCAGATTGACCTGGGCGGCGGTGAAGCTTGGCCCTGCCAGATCGCGGATTTCTGCGCGGAAGGCCTGTTCGTGCGCTATTCCGTGGACACCTCCCGCAAGCTCGACCGGGCCCTGGCCGCCGGCAACCCAGCCGAGCTGATAGTGCGTTTCCGCAGCCTGGACGGACGCCGCCGGCATGAGCTGCACGTCAGCATTGTCCGGCGCATCGACGGCGCCATGGGGGTGCACTTCACTCGATCAGCGCCCGAGGCCGTCGAGGCCATGCTGCAGCAGTGGGGCGGTTCCCGGGATCAGGATCGGGCCACGCTCAAGGCCCCCAACGATCGGGTTCAGTATGTTCTGCATCAGTCCGCGAAAGCCGTTATCCAGTTTATCGAACCCCTGATGGAAGCCTGTTTCGGGCAGATGGTGTCGGGCCTGAAGCAGGCCGCTCAACGCGCGCCCAATGACCAGCTGGCGAACGAATACATGGATGCCTCGGGCCAGTTGCAGGGTCGAGAGCGGGTGATCTGGCATCAGATGGCCCGGACCCTGGAATCGCCCCTGAAACCGACGCCCAAGGGCTTCCCCGGCTCGGAGCTGTCGGTGGTCGACAAGGGCGAATTCGAGGACTGGCTGACCATTCGAGTGATGGTCACCAAAGCCGACACCCAGTACCGGGGCGACCTGCTGCAGCTCAAGCTGCGACTGGACAAGCTCGGTATCGCCAACAGCACCGGGCACCACAATCCCCTCGGCCCCTCCCTGGTGTGCGAGGCGTTCCACGCCGGACTGAATCAGCTCAAGGCCTCGCGGGAGGTGGAAAAAGTCTGCCTGAAGGTATTCGAGCAAACGGTGCTGCAGCAACTGGGGCCGCTGTACCAGGAATTGAACAACATTCTGATCCGCCACGGCGTGTTGCCGGATCTGGACCTGAGCAAGTACCTGAGCGACCAGGCCACCACCAAGGCTGAATCGGCCCCGACACCGGCGCCGCAACCGGAACCGACGGCTCCGCCACCGCCATCGCCGGTCGCTGCCGCCACCGTGGAAAAGCCCGCGGCGACCAAACCGGCGCGGGCAAAGCCTGGCCGCAGTGGCGGTGAATTCCGCGGCTACGCCCAGGCTGCCCAGACCGCCTTCGCCACCGTGCGCAATCTGCTGACCACCCTGACCGCCAGCCGTATCGCCCGGGGCGACCCGGAACCTGTGGCCTTTCCCGCCAACGCCCGGCCCCTGTCCACCGGCGAGTTCCAGCGCGAGCTGCAGCAATTGCAGGTGGCGGCCGTGGAGGCAACGGCCGACACTGCCACGCTCAAGGAGCGGGTGGTGGAAAAAGTGCGGGCCGCCGGCGACAGCAAGTTGGACGAAGAACAGCAGGGCACCCTCGATGTGGTGGACCGGTTTTTCCGCTCGGTGGTGGAGAGCCCGAAATTGAGCGAATACGCCCAGGAACGCATGCGCCAGCTGGAAGTGCCGGTGCTGAAAGTGGTGATGCGCGATCCGGCGTTTTTTGACGACCTCGACAGCCCGGTCCGGGGCGTGATGAACCGCCTGGCCCAGCTCGGGGCGAAAGGCGGGCGCATCAACCCGGTGGTCCAACGTCGGGTCGACGAGCTGATCCAGCGCATTGCCACCGACTTCGAGCAGGACACCGGGGTATTCGAGCAGACCGTGCAGGAGCTGGATTCCCTGATCGATCGCCAGAACCTGGTGTATCGGCGCAACGTCGAGCGGGTGGCCGCCGCGGCGGAGGGCGCCCAGAAAGTGGCCGAATCCAAGAAAGCCGTGGCCCAAGTGCTGGACGAGAAGCTGGCTGGTCGCAAGGTGCCGAAGGCGGTGCTGAGTTTGCTCGACGGCGGCTGGCGCGACCTGCTGTCCCTGACCTGGATCCGACAGGGCCCGGACAGCCAGTTGTGGCAGGATTACCTGGCGGTGATTGACTCGCTGGTGAGTTTTGGCGCCGACCCGGACAGCACCCTGAACCTGCCCGAGTTGTTGCGGGTTATCCAGGACGGGCTGGCGTCTATCTCAAGTAACCATTTGCCTTCGTCCCAAATCCGTGACGAGTTGAAGCAGTTCCTTGTGCGCAGTCCGGACAAGACGCCGGAGCTGGTGGAAGTGCCACCGGCGCAGCCGGAGCAGAAAAATGAGCAGGTGCTGTCGGAGCGGGAACAGAAGAGCCTGCAGCGCTGGATCAACCGGGCCCAGCAGCTGCGTACCGGCGACTGGCTGCGAGACCAGGACAACCCCGAAGAGCCCCAGTACATTCGCCTGGTCTGGATCGCGCGGGGCTTCAGCCGCTTTGTCTTTGTTAACCACCAGGGCATGCGGGTGGTGGAGCTGGAGCTGGAAGCCCTGGCCCGACACATGCGCAAGGGCATCATCGTGCCCGACAGCCAGTACGAACGGCCGCTGGTGGATGAGAGCATCGATCGCATGGTGCGTAACGTCTACGACCAGTTGTCTTGGGCCTCGACCCACGACGAACTGACCGGCCTGCTCGGGCGCCGGGAATTTGAACGCATGCTGGAGCAGCAACTGGCCCGCCGTGAGGATGAACGGGCCCTGGTGCGTCTGGATCTGCGCCGATTCCGGTTGTTGAATGACACCGCCGGCTACCAGGCCGGCGATGCGACCCTGAAACAGGTGGCCGAGCTGTTGGGCCAGGCGGTGGAGGACGGTATGCCGCTGGCGCGCCTGGCCGGCAACGAGTTTGCGTTGCTGGTGCCGGCCGAACACGCGTTGCAAACCGCCCGGGAACTGGTGCAAAAGGTGGAAGCGGCGGAGTTTGTGTTCGACGACCGCACCTACCGCCTGTCCGCCAGTGCCGGGGTGGTGCCCGAGCTGGCGGGGCTGGTCAGCGCCGAGCGCTGGCTGCGGGCCTCCGAGCAGGCACTGGCGGCGGCCAAGCAGCAGGGCCATGGCAAGGTCAGCGAGTACGCCCTGGATGCCGGCGACCAGTCGCGCCAGGAGCAGATCGCCGCCAAGGTGGCCGGGCTTAGCGATCTGAACGAGGAACGCATGCTGCTGCGCTGTCAGAAGATCATCCCGCTGCACGCCCAGGCCGCGATGGCGTCGCAGTACGAGGTGTTGATCAGCATGTACGACGACACCGGTAACCTCATCACCGGCCGGGATTTTGTCCGCATGGCGGAGCGCTACGACCGGATGCAGGCGGTCGACCGCTGGGTGGTGGGACACATGCTGGACTGGTTGCGGGACCATGCCCCTGACCCGCGCCATGTCGGCGGCATTTGCATCAACCTGTCCGGCTACTCCCTGAACGACCAGTCGCTGCTGGAGTTCATCTACGAAAAGCTGAGCCAGGCGGAAGCACCGATCGAGCGGCTCTGGTTTGAAGTCACCGAAGCCTCGGCCATCAACGACGTTGACGCTATCGCCGAGTTCATGCTGGAAATGAAGGAACTGGGCTGCCGATTCTGCCTCGGCAATTTTGGCAGTGGCCCCAGCTCGTTCCAGTTCATGCGCTCACTGCCGGTGGACCTAATCAAGATCGACGGCTCGTTCACCGGTCAGCTCAACACCAGCGAAACCGACCGGGCCATGGTGAAATCCATGATCGAGATGGCGCACTACATGGAGCGGGAGGTGATCGCCTCCCAGGTTGAATCTCGCGACATCCTCGATATGCTGACCGAACTGGGCGTCGATTACGCCCAGGGCTTTGTGGTTGAAAAACCCCGGCTGCTCACCAGTCTCACCTGATTTTCGGATTCACGCTCG
Source organism: Marinobacter sp. (assembly GCA_052031745.1). Lineage (GTDB taxonomy): Bacteria > Pseudomonadota > Gammaproteobacteria > Pseudomonadales > Oleiphilaceae > Marinobacter. The sequence continues at coordinate 15,149 of JBPEXK010000164.1, forward strand.
TATGTCCAAACGCCACCCGATCATTGCGGTTACCGGTTCCTCTGGCGCCGGCACCACCACCACCGGCCAGATCTTCAGCCGGATGTTTGCCAGCGAGGGTTTCAGCGCGGCGATGGTCAGTGGCGACAGCTTCCACCGCTACAACCGCGAGCAGATGGCGCGGCTGGCGGCCAAGGGCCAGTTCGGTGAGCGCAACCACTTCGCCCTGGCGGCGAACCACATCGACAAGCTGGAAGCGCTGTTTTACGACTACGGCCACACCGGCAATGGCCGTTACCGGCAGTATGTGCACGACGAGGATCGGGCGCTGATCACCGCCGGCCACAAGCCGGGCACGTTCACGCCCTGGGGCCCGTTGCCGCCGGACACCGATCTACTGTTCTACGAGGGTCTGCACGGCGGCGTGGTCAGCGAGAGCTACAACATTGCCCAGTACGTGGACCTGTTGATTGGCGTGGTGCCGATCGTGAATCTGGAGTGGATCCAGAAGATTCACCGCGACACCAACAAGCGCGGCTACAGTCAGGAGGCGGTGGTGGAAACCATCATCAACCGCATGGACGACTACGTGCACGACATAGTGCCGCAGTTCTCCCACACCCACATCAACTTCCAGCGCATCCCGCTGGTGGATACCTCCAACCCGTTCGTGGTGCGGGATGTGCCTACCGAGGATGAGAGCATGCTGGTGATCCGGTTCCGGGACCCGTCGGAAGTGGATTTTCCCTACCTGCTGCAGGTGATCCCCAACTCCACCCTGTCCCGCCACGACACCCTGGTGATTCCGGGCACAAAAATGGCGCTGGCCATGGATCTGGTGGTGCGACCCATGGTCCAGCGCCTGATGGCTCGGAAGCCCTTCGCCTGATCGGGCTCAGGCGGTGAGCGTGCCGTCCCGGTAGTCGCGCAGCGCCTGTTCGATCTCTTCCTTGGTGTTCATCACGAACGGACCGTACTGCACCACCGGCTCGCCGATGGGTTTGCCGGCGATCAACAGCAGCCGGGCGCCGGCGGGGCCGGCCGACACCGTTATCTGGTCGCCGTCGCCCAGGACGTTGGCGGCACTCAGGCGCAGATCGGCATCGCCCAGACGGGCAGCGCCCTCGTACAGGTACAGCAGGCCGTTGTGACTGGCCGGCACCGGCAGGGACACTTGACCATCCGGCGCCAGCTGAATGTCGGCGTAGATCGGCTGGGTGCTGCCACCGGCTTCGGCGCCCTCATGCTCCAAGCCCTCGAGGGTGAGGGTACCGGCGATCAGCTTGATGCTGGCGTCGCCGACCGCGACGGTCGGAATCTGCTCCGGCTGGATGTCCCGATAGCCGGCGTCGATCATCTTGTCCGCCGCCGGCAGGTTGAGCCAGAGCTGGAAGCCGCGCATGGTGCCTTCTTCCTGCTGGGGCATTTCCGAGTGGATGATGCCGCGCCCGGCGGTCATCCACTGCACGCCGCCGTTGCGCAGTTCGCCCCGGTTGCCCAGGTGGTCCTGGTGCAGCATGTGGCCCTCAATCATGTAGGTCACGGTTTCGAAGCCACGGTGCGGGTGGGACGGAAAGCCGGCAATGTAGTCGGCCGCGTCCGCCGATCCGAATTCGTCCAGCATCAGGAACGGGTCGAGCCGCACCGCCGGGCTCTGGCCCAGAGAGCGCTTGATCCGGACACCGGCGCCATCGGACGTTTCGGCGCCGGCGATCACCTGCTTGAGTTGTCGCTCTGCCATAAAAGCCTCCTTCTGAGTGCCCTCGGGAACGCCGGTATCAGGCGGTTAAGGTTGCGATGTTGCGATCAGCCTGCTGCAGGGCGGCGGCCTTGTGGTCATCGCCCATGTTCAGGCCTTCGGCATATACGAAATGCACGTCCTTCAGGCCCAGGAAACCCAGGAACGACCGCAGGAACGGGGTCTGGGAGTCGTTCGGGGTGCCGGCGTAGATGCCGCCACGTGCCGCCAGCACGTACACCGGGCGGTCCTCCAGCAGACCCACTGGGCCATTCTCAGTGTAGCGGAAGCTAATGCCGGCCCGGGCGATGTGGTCGAAGTAGGCTTTCAGCACCGACGGCACGCCGAAGTTGTACATGGGCACGCCGAGGACGATGATGTCGGCCTGTTTTACCTCTTCGATCAGGGAATCTGAATATTCAACCACGGCCTGCTGCTGGGCGTCCCGGGCACTGGCGTCGGTCAGGAAGGCGCCGAAACGGTCGCCATCCAGGTGCGGCACCGGGTTTTCGGCCAGATCGCGGTGGGTGATATTGAGTTCGCCATGGCTGTCGCGCAGTTTTTCCAGTGTGCGATCAACGAGCTGGGATGACTGGCCGCCCTGGCCAAAGATGCTTGCGGTTACAACGAGAATGTTTTTCATGGTCAATGCCTCCGGCGTGATGTGACGATATGGAGGTATTGAACTGCGCTGGCGGGGAAGATGAAACCGGAGAATCTTGGAGAGTTTGTTCAGAAAATCTGATTAATCGCCGGCGGCCACTTCTGGGCGGCCACCGGCGACCATCAGCGGTCTTACTCGACGTTGCGGGAGTAGAAAATTTCCAACATTTCCCGACGCAGGCGGTCTTCGATGGACTGGGCCTCGGCCGGGTCCAGGTCGCTGGCGTTGACCCCGAACACGTAGTTATCCAGGTCGAATTCCTTCAGCATCATCTTGGTGTGGAACAGGTTCTCCTGGTACACGTTGACGTCGATCATCTGATACGCGGCTTGGGTGTCCTCGGTCAGGTAGTTCTGGATCGAGTTGATGTCGTGATCGATGTAGTGCTTGGTGCCGTCCACGTCACGGGTGAAGCCCCGCACCCGGTAGTCCACGGTGACCACGTCGGAGTCGAAGCTGTGGATCAGGTAGTTCAGCACCTTGAGCGGTGAGATAAGACCACAGGTGGACACGTCGATGTCGGCGCGGAAGGTGCTGACGCCATCGTGAGGGTGACTTTCCGGGTAGGTGTGCACGGTCACGTGGCTCTTGTCCAGGTGCGCCACGATGGTGTCCGGCAGCGGGCCCGGGGACTCTTCGTTGTCCGGTTCCTCGCCGTTGGTCAGCTCGTGCTCGGCGATCAGCATGGTCACCGAGGCCCCGTGGGGCTCGTAATCCTGGCGCGCGATGTTGAGCACGTTAGCGCCGATGATCTTGACCACGTCGGTCAGGATCTGGGTCAGACGCTCGGCGTTGTACATCTCATCGATGTAGTCGATGTACGCGGCGCGCTGCTCTTCGGTCTGCGCATAACAGATGTCGTAAATGTTGAAGCTCAGGGATTTGGTCAGGTTGTTGAAACCATGTAGCTGGAGTTTGGTTTCCACGCTCAGCCCCTCCGATGTGTGGAGATGAATGACTGCAGCACCGCGTTATGCGGGCTGCCGAGGCCGCCACCGATTACTGACCGGGTTGTTCACCTTTTGCGCAGACCGGCGGAGAGGGTGCGTATTATGCACACCGCAAATGGCAATGAATAGTCGTTGTTTGTGCCGGTTTAACTGGCCTCGCGGATTTCGTAGCTGTGGCTGATTTCCACACCGGCCTGTTCGAGCATGATCGACGCCGAACAGTACTTTTCCGCGGACAGGCTGACCGCCCGCTTGACCTGGTTTTCCTTGAGCTGGTGCCCAGTGACCACGAAGTGCAGGTGAATCTTGGTGAACACCGCCGGGACCGCGTCGGCGCGCTCGGCTTCCAGCTCGGCGTGACAGGCGGTGACGTCCTGCCGACCTTTTTTCAGGATGCTCATGACGTCAAACGAGGAACAGCCGCCCAGGCCCATCAGCAGCATTTCCATGGGACGGGGGCCGAGGTTTTCGCCGCCGTGATCGGGTGGGCCATCCAATTGAACGCTGTGGCCGCTGCCACTGGTGACCTTGAAACTGGCGTTGCCGGTCCAGTCGACGGTTGCTTTCATTGCAGCTTGTCTCCGTGAGTGCGGGTCGGGGCGCCACTCCGGCGGTGCCCTGACAGGGAACGATGGCCGGATGCTAGCACAGTCCCGGACCGGGGGCAGCCGAGCGGCCTGCAAGCGGGGCAAAACGGGCAAGGTTTCCGGTTGCCCAATACCCACCTTCTTGCTATAAGTTGCGGTGTTTTTGAATAAAAATGATCGAACCCGCAGGGATAGCCGGGTGCATAACAACCATTGGACTTGCCAGTATTTGAGGAGGCACGACTCGCATTATGGTCACTATCGTCAAGCCGGTTGAGCAGAAAACCAAACATCTCGACTATTTCCTTTCGCAGTGCCACCGCCGCCGCTACCCGGCCAAGAGCACCATCATCTACGCCGGCGACAAGAGCGATTCGTTGTTCTACATCGTCAAGGGGTCGGTTACCGTCATCATCGAAGACGACGACGGCCGGGAGATGATCATGGCCTACCTGAACGCGGGTGATTTCTTCGGCGAGATGGGCCTGTTCGACAACATGGACTCGCGCAGTGCCTGGGTCAAAGCCAAGACCGAGTGTGAAGTGGCAGAGATCTCCTACACCAAATTCCGGGAAATTGCCCAGCAGGACCCACGGGTGCTCTACTTCATCGGCGAGCAGATGGCGTCGCGCCTGCGCCAGACCACGCGCAAGGTCGGTGACCTGGCGTTCCTGGACGTAACCGGTCGGGTCGCGCGCACGCTGCTGGACCTGTGCAAGGAGCCGGATGCCATGACCCACCCCGATGGCATGCAGATCAAGATTACCCGCCAGGAGATTGGCCGGATTGTCGGCTGCTCCCGGGAAATGGTGGGCCGGGTCCTGAAAACCCTGGAGGACCAGGGCCTGGTGCGGGTCAAGGGCAAGACCATGGTGGTGTACGGCACCCGCTGAGACCGCTCAGTTCCCAAGAATGAAAAAAGACCGCTGGAGACAGCGGTCTTTTTTGTTTGCGCGCTCAGGCGGCGCCCGCAGTGGCCTCCGCCTGGGGGGCGGCGGTCGGGCACAGGGACAGCACAAACTCCCGGACCTCGTCGCGATTGACCTCGTTCAGCATCTCGTGCCGGCCGCCGTCGAACAAGCGCAGGCTGACCCGTTCGATACCGGCGTCGCGAATGGCCTGGAAGTGTCGGGTCAGGCCAGCGCCCATCTCACCCACCGGATCGTCGGTGCCGCCGAACAGGTGCACCGGCAGATCCTTGCGCCACTGTCCGGGGTCGATGGTGAGCAAGCCGCGGATGAAGTCTCGCCACAGGCCGGTGGTGCACTCGAAGCCACACAGCGGATCGGCCAGGTACGCGTCCACCTGGGCCGGATCCCGGCTGAGCCAGTCACCGTCGGTCCGGTTGGGCCGGAATCGGCGATTGAACTTGCCGAAGGTCATCCGCGCGATGGTCGGGCTGCGGTGGGTGGCACCGTAGACCCTATGGATGGCGCCGATCAACAGCCCGGACAGCTGCAGCTCAAAGCGGGCAATGCGGTTGGTGGCACTGAGGATCAGGCTGTCGACGGATTCTGGATGTTGCTGGACGCAGCTTTGGGCGATGAACGAGCCCATGCTGTGGCCCAGCAGCACCACCGGCAGGCCCGGCAGTGTGGCCCGGCTGTGCCGGAGTACCCGGAACAGGTCGTCGGTGACCTTGGCCCAGCCCTGGTCGGCGCTGTAGAACCCACGCTGGCGCTCGGCACAGCCCGCGCCATGGCCTCGGTGGTCGTAGGTGAGCACGGCGATATTCCGCTCGGCCAGCCAGCGGGCAAAGTCGGCGTAGCGGCCTGCGTGTTCGGCCATGCCGTGGGCAATGACCATCACCGCGGTGGGGGTTGCCGGCCGGTAAAGAGTGCCGGCGATGACGTGCTCATCAAGGCTGGTCAGTGTGAACGGATGCTCTTGCATGGGTGTTCCCTGAGTCGTTCGAGGCCGGTCGTTCCCATTCCGGCGGGTTCCATAGATGTTTCAGTCGAGACCATAATCCCCCGGGCTGGGCCATGTCGCGGAACAGGTCCACGTATTCGTGGGTCCAGAGCACCAGCAGGTTGTTGGAGGGCACCGGCCGGGTAATGCCGTAATGGGGCGGGTCGAGGCTGTCCTCACTGACAAAGGAGCCAAACAGCCGGTCCCAGAGGATCAGGGTGCCACCGTAGTTGCGGTCGATGTAGCCCGGATTGCGGCCATGGTGAACCCGGTGGTGGCTGGGGGTGTTGAACAGCCATTCGATGCCGGCAGGCAGTCGCCCGACCACGGTAGTGTGGATAAAGAACTGATACACCAGATTCAGGGCGTAGGCGACGCCGATCCACACCGGATTCAGGCCCAGCAGCGCCAGCGGCAGGTAGAACACCCAGTTGCCATTGAAAATGTTGGTGGCGTTCTGGCGCATGGCGGTGGAGAAGTTCATCCGCTCGGACGAGTGGTGCACCACATGCGCGGCCCAGAACCAGCGAATACGGTGGCTGGCCCGGTGCTGCCAGTAGTAGCTGAAATCGACGGCCAGGAAGGTCACGATCCCGGTCAACCAGGTCAGCTCCAGGTCCAGCAGCCGGTGGTGGTAACACAGGGCATATACCGGAAACGCGATCAGGCCCGCGAACAGCAGCTCGGTGGTCTGGTAACCGGCGCCCAGGGCAAAGTTACGGATCGCCTCACGGGTGTCCATCAGGCGGGGGTCGTGGCGGATACGCAGGTATTCCCACACCGCGACACCGATGAACACCGGCGTGGCGACGACAAAGATCAGCTGACGCTCATCCAGGGCCAGCCACGGTGCCACGATGTCCCACAGTGGTTTCAGCCCACTGTCCTCGAGCACCGCCAGCAGCATGTCGGTGAAACTCATAACAGACCTGCCTGTGTTGTTATTGTTCAGGCTTTATTCTGCCACGGCCGCGGGCCCGCGTAGCTGTCGGTTTCCGACAAAGAGCTGGCCATTTCCGACACCGTGGCTGTGACCACACCAATACCCGCCGGACGCCAGCGCGCTCCGAAATCCGATCAGCCGGCCTTGCGGTGGTTCTCGTAAAGCTGGGACAGCAGCTGGATCTGTGGCTGCCACTGCTCGAGCCAGGCCTTGATGTCCTTCGGAATCTTGCTGGACTTGGGCCAGGGCACCGGGTAGGCGCTGGGCTGGAACATGGGGGCAAAGATCGCCGCGGCAGACAGGTCGGCGCGGGTAAAGCTGTCACCCACCAGGTAGGCGCGGTTCTGGTACACCTCGGCCAGGTCAGTCAGCAGCTTTTCCATCACCTGGCGCGACTGTTCCGAGGTTTTCTCGTTGATCTTCATCCACTTGCGCATGGTCTCGTCGACCCGGCTGAACACCAGGCTGAGTAGCCACCGATTGTAGAAGGGCGTACCGGCGGTCAGCATGGGGATCACCACCTTGGGCCGCTGCAGGAAGTGGTGGTAGGCGTAGCAGCGCACCGCCGGGCCGGCCTCCTCATCCAGTCGTTGTTCCCAGGCCAGCACCTGCGCGCGCAGGTCCGGGTCGGCCGGGGTCAGCGGGTGTTCCGGGAAGGTCTCATCCAGGTAATCGAGAATCTGCGCCGAACCCTGCACGCAGTGGCCATCGTGGTCCAGTACCGGTACCGAGGTACGCTTGCCGCCGGTGAGTTGCTGCACGGTTTTCAGGTGCTGGCCAGGCAGCAGGGTGACGGTCTCGTAGTTGAGGCCTTTGTAATCCAAAGCCCAGCGTACTTTTTCACAGTAGTGGGAAATGGCGAACTGGTAGAGCTTGAGTGCCATGGGGTGTCTCCTGTTTGCTGGCTACTAGCATAATGCCGAAACGGCGGGAGAAGAAGCCCGGCACCTGGGTCGAGCGGGCCAAGGGCGTCGATTGGCAGTGGAATGCCGCAAGTGTGCGGAAACCGGTGGTGCTGACCTGGACGGCGGCATACACTGTCGCCGCAGAGTCACCGTAACAAGGATGTTTACCTATGCACTCACACCGATTTACCCGGCCATTGGCGTCACGGCAGCATCACCGGGCCCGCATGGCGCCAATGCTGGTGGGCCTGACCGGCCTGCTGGTGTCGGCCTGCAGCACCACGCCGGAACCGGCGTCCCAGCCAGCGCTGGCGAGCGAGTTTTCCTGCGGCCAGCTCGATATTCGCGTCGGACTGGATCCGGAGCGAGGCCTGCTCGGCATCGATTACCGCGACAAACGCATACTGCTGAAACCCGTGGGCAGTGACACCTCGGGCCGTTACCAGGCGCCCGGGGATAACAGCACCCGGTTCCAGCATCGGCAGGGCCGCGCCGAACTGACCATCCGGGGCGAAACCTACCCCGAGTGCCTGCCGCCGGGCGCACTCGAGCGGCCCTTCACTGCCAGTGGCAGCGCGCCGGTCTGGCGCGCCAGGGTCGCCGACAGCGAGCTGGTTCTGACCCTGCCCTATGAAGACCAGGAGCCACTGCGGCTGCCGAGCACCCTGGCCACCGCCGATCGCCACGGCCGCGAGTTTATTGCCCAGGCTGAGGGCATCCGGGCGACACTGACGGTGGCGACCCAGCTCTGCCAGGACCCGGTCTCCGGTGCCCAGTACCCAAGCCAGGTCCGGCTGACCCTCAATGGCGACAGCTACCAGGGCTGTGGCGGTGATCCGCTGCGGCTGTTCCGGGGCGCCGAATGGCGGGTGGAACGCCTTCAGGCCCAGGGCATCATCGACCGGTCCCGGGTCACGCTCCAGTTCCTGGATCAGCGGCGGCTGGCGGGCCAGGCCTCCTGCAATCGATTCACCGGCCGCTACCAGTTGCTGGAAGACGGCGGCATCGACATCAGCGACCTGGCACTGACGCGCATGGCGTGTGCTTCGTCCTTGATGGCCCAGGAAGATCATTTTGTCAGTGCCCTGGAACGGGCGACGCGCATCCGAATTGGCAAGGGCGGTGAGTTGTTGCTGTCGACCGCTGATAAGGAACTCTTGTCGGCAGTTCAGTCCGCCCAGGACACGCCGTAGCGGTCAAGGATCTGGTCCAGGCGTCCGCTCCGACGCAATTGGCGAACCCCTTCGGAAAACAGGGTGGCAAGCTCGTCCGAATGGGGGTTCGCTTCGGAGAAGGCGATGTAGACCGGCACCCGCTTGAGCCGGTCTACCACCCGCAGGCTGCCCTGTTTGTCCAGTCGTTCCAGGGTCCAGCGCATCACGTCCCGATCCTCCGGCAGTACGTCGGATCGATCGTATTCCAGCAATTCAATGGCCCGGTTCAGCGGTGCCGGTCCGGACAGGATCCAGACCCGCTCGGGGTCGTCCTTGTATTCGTCGATATAGGCGTCCAGGGCGGGGGAGTACGAGTAGCCATTGATGGTCACCAGGGTATGCTCGTTCAGGGATTCGATGCCGTCGTAGGTCCAGTTGCTCTCGGTGTGGGCGTACAGGGTGGTGTGGGCGTAGCCAATGGCCTCTTCTGGGTATACGAACCCGGCCTCCGGCCGTGTGAACGCGCCCACCACGGCGTCGATGTAGCCGTCGTCGGCCAGGTCCAGGGCCCGGGCCCAGCTCATGTTGCGGTAATGGACCTGCAAACGGGCCAGGGCGAAAGCCTCCCGGGCAATTTCGATCATGTAGCCTTCGCGCGCGGCGCCGGCAATGCAGTTGTGCGGGCACCATGGGTCTGCGGCGATGGTGATGGTGCGTCGCTGCTGGGCCGCCGTCGGCGGTGAGGTGTCCTGGGCGTCGAGTGCCAGGGAGGGGGTCGCCGGAGCGGGTTCTGCAGCTACAGAACCCACGTCCTCCGGCGGCGAGCACGCCGTCAGGCAGGCAAGGCAACTCAGGAGCAGCGCTCTGAACATGGGACTGTGGCCAGGATGCCGGTCGTTCCGGCGTCCCTCTAAGCATAGCCGTTGCCGAGCGCTTTGTATCCCCGATCGGTGCTAGCCGGCCCGTTCCTGCCGCTCGCTGGACGCCTCGGTCGGCACCAGGGCCTGGGCCAGGTCCTTCATCGCCAGCACGCCCACCTGCTCGCCGTTCCGGACCACCCGGAAGGTCAGGCTGGTGTCGCCCTCGGATCGGGATAGCACCGTCTCCAGATTGTCCTTGTCGGAAATGTCGCCGGCGTACTCGATGTCATCACCCTCGGGCTGGGTCATGATGGAGCGGACCCGCAGCACTCGGGCCCGGTTGATGTCGGCGATGAAGTCGATGATATAGGGATCGTTCGGGTGCAGCAGAATGTCCTGGGGGTCCCCCTGTTGCACTACCTCGCCGTCCTTCAGGATCACCAGGTGATCGGCCAGCTTCAGCGCCTCGTCCAAGTCGTGGGTGATGAACACGATGGTCTTGTGCAGTTCTTCCTGCAGCTCCAGCAGCAGGTCCTGCATGTCTGAGCGGATCAGCGGGTCCAGGGCCGAGAAGGCCTCGTCCATAAGCATCACCGGAGCGTTGGACACCAGCGCCCGGGCAATACCCACCCGCTGCTGCATGCCGCCCGACAACTGATGCGGGTACTGGTTCTCGTTGCCTTCCAGGCCGACCCGGGCCAGCCATTTTTTGGCTTCGGCCTCGAAGTCGCGGACTTTCTTGCCGCGCACGTCCATGGCCATGCCGGCGTTCTCCAGTACAGTCCGGTGCGGTAGCAGGGCAAACTTCTGAAACACCATGGACATGCGCTCGCGCCGCAGTTTGCGCAGCTGCTCCTCGCCGTAGTCGAGCACGTTTTCACCCTCGAACCGAATTTCGCCGGCGGTGGGCTCGATCAGACGGTTCAGATGCCGGATCAGGGTCGATTTGCCGGAGCCGGACAGTCCCATGATCACGGTGATCTCGCCATCGCGCATGTCGACATTGATGTCCCGCAGACCGAGAACGTGATTCTGCTTTTCCAGCAGGTCGGCCTTGTTCATGCCACGACGGACATACTCCAGCCCGACGTCGGGAGTCGGGCCGAAGATCTTGTACAGGTTCTTGATCGAAATCTTGATATCTCTTGCCACGTCTCTGTCCTCACTGCTTTTGGGCGGCATTGATGCGTGCCAGAGAGGCCTTGGTGACCCGGTCC
>JBPEXK010000165.1:0-1189 GCA_052031745.1 Marinobacter sp.
CACGACATGCTGCAGCTGGAGGAAATGGGGGTGGACAGCATCATCACCGATTACCCGACCAGCACCCGCATTTTCTTCGAAAACCGGGCCCGGGCTTTGATGTCGCTGCCGCAGGCAAGAACAGACGCCGCACCGGGGAACGATGCGGCGGTCTCCACGGGCTGAGGGCTCAGCCCGCTGAACCGGATCAGAAGATCCGGTTCAGGCCGTTCAGGGCTGCTACCCGGTAGGCTTCCGCCATGGTCGGGTAGTTGAACGTGGTGTTGATGAAGTAGTTCAGGGAATTGGCTTCCCCTTTCTGGTTCATGATCGCCTGGCCGATGTGGACGATCTCCGCCGCCTGGTCCCCGAAGCAGTGGATACCCAGAATCTCGCGGGTTTCCCGGTGGAACAGGATCTTCAGCATGCCCACCGCGTCGCCGGTGATCTGCGCCCGCGCCAGGTCTTTAAAGAACGCCTGCCCTACTTCGTACGGCACCTTCGCTTCGGTCAGCTCGCGCTCGGTCTTACCTACCGAACTGATTTCCGGAATGGTGTAGATACCGGTCGGCACGTCCGAGACGAATCGGAAGTACTCGTCCTTCACGATGTCCGAAGACGCCGAACGGCCCTGGTCGTAGGCGGCACTGGCCAGGCTCGGCCAACCGATCACGTCGCCGGCGGCGTACACGTTGTCCACCTCGGTGCGGTAGTGCTCGTCCACTGCGAGCTGACCGCGGCCATTCGGGGTCAGGCCGATGCTGTCCAGGTTCAGGGAGTCGGTGTTGCCGGTCCGGCCGTTGCACCACAGGAAGGCGTCGGCGCGGATTTTCTTGCCGGATTCCAGCGACAGCACCACCCCGTGGTCGTCACCTTCTACTTTCTCGTACTGCTCGTTGTGGCGCACCAGCACCCCGTTGTTGCGCAGATGGTAGCTGAGCGCGTCGGAGATCTCGTCATCCAGGAACGACAACAGGCGGCTGCCCGGGTTGATCAGGTCCACCTTCACACCCAGGCCGGCAAAGATCGAGGCGTACTCGGAGCCGATCACACCGGCGCCGTAGATGATCAGCGTGCGCGGGGTGTGCGACAGGTTCAGGATGGTGTCCGAGTTGTAGATCCGGTGGTGGCGGAAATCCACATCGGGCGGCAGGTACGGCCGTGAACCGGTGGCGATGATCGCCTGCTTGAAGTGGATGTGCTCCACCAC
>JBPEXK010000166.1:0-1547 GCA_052031745.1 Marinobacter sp.
TACTGCCGGGTAATTTCGCTGACATCGACATCCAGGATGTCCATGTTCTGGCGCCGGATCAGGTAGAGCAGCAGGTCCAGAGGCCCTTCGAAGGCCTCCAGAAACACCGCCAATGCATCGGGCGGGATGTACAGATCCTTGGGCAGATCGACGACAGGCTTGCCCGACACCCGCGCCAGGGGCGACTGCTCGACGGCTGCTTCTTCACCGGCCACCGGCGTAACTGCACTGTCGTCCATCATGCCTTCTCCATCGGGCGCCCTTGGTTATCCGGAACGTGCTGCCGAGCCAACAGGATTATCGGTAATGCAGACCCATGGCAGCCCGCACTTCCTCCAGGGTATCGCGAGCGGCGTCCCGCGCGCGCTCCCGGCCTTCCTGCAGAATGGAATGCACCAAGTCCGGGTTGCCCTCGTACTCCCGCGCCCGCTCGTGCAATGGCCGCTGTTCCTCGACGATGGCGTCGATCAGCGGCTTCTTGCAGTCCAGGCAGCCAATGCCGGCGCTGCGGCAACCGTGCTGGACCCAGTCCTGGGTGTCCGCGTCGGAATAGATCTTGTGCATCTCCCACACCGGGCATTTTTCCGGGTCGCCCGGGTCGGTGCGCCGGACCCGCTGGGGGTCGGTCTGCATGGTACGGATCTTCTGGGCCACGCTGTCCGGCTCTTCCCGCAGCCCAATGTAGTTGTTGTAGGACTTGGACATCTTCTGGCCGTCCAGCCCCGGCATTTTCGATTCTGGCGTCAGCAGCGGCTGGGGTTCCGGCAAAATCACCTTGCCGCCGCCCTCGATGTAACCGTAAAGCCGCTCACGGTCGCCCAGGGAAATGTTCTGCTGCTCTTTGAGCAATGCCCGGGCGGTTTCCAGGGCTTCCATATCGCCCTCTTCCTGGTAACGCTTCTTCAGGTTGCGATAGAGCTTGGCGTTCTTCTTGCCCATCTTGACGATGGCGCCCTCTGCCTGCTCCTCGAAGCCTGGCTCGCGCCCGTAGATGTGATTGAAGCGACGGGCAATTTCCCGGGTAATCTCGACGTGAGACACCTGGTCCGCGCCCACCGGCACCTTGCCGGCGCGGTACACCAGAATGTCGGCGCTCTGCAGCAGCGGGTAACCGAGGAAGCCATAGGTGGCCAGGTCTTTTTCCCGCAGCTTTTCCTGCTGGTCCTTGAAGGTGGGCACCCGCTCCAACCAACCCAGCGGTGTGATCATCGACAACAGCAGATGCAGTTCGGCGTGCTCTGGCACCTGGGACTGGATGAACATGGTGGACGAGCCCGGATTCACCCCGGCCGCCAGCCAGTCGATGACCATGTCCCACACGCTCTGCTCGATGCCCTCGGGACTATCGTATTCGGTGGTCAGGGCGTGCCAGTCGGCGACAAAGAAGAAGCACTCGAATTCGTGCTGGAGTTTCACCCAGTTTTTCAGCACACCATGATAGTGACCAAGGTGTAGCTTGCCGGTCGGTCGCATCCCGGACAGAACCCTTTGCTGGGAATCTACAGAACTCAAAGCACGAACTCCTCATCTTGAATTTAGATCGCCAT
>JBPEXK010000167.1:0-1583 GCA_052031745.1 Marinobacter sp.
ATGGAGCGAACCATCGCATAGTTGGTGAGATTGGTGGCCATGTCCCGCACGAAAATACCGTCGATCTTCACGTAGTCCACCGGCAGCTTTTGCAGGTAGGCGTAGGAGGACAGCCCGGTGCCAAAGTCGTCCAGGGCAAACCGGCAGTCCAGGCGCTTGAGCTCGCGCATGAAGTCGGCGGCGTAGTGCAGGTTGGCGACAGCCGAGGTTTCGGTCACCTCGAAGCAGATTTTGGGCGTCAGGGTCCGGTTCGCTCTTAGCAGCGACTCCAGGTCCAGCATGAACCGGTCGTCGCTGAGGGAGGCGCCGGACAGGTTGACGTTCAGGGTGTCGATGCCTTCCAGGATATCCGGACTGGCGTTCATCCAGTCGATGACCTTTTGGACCACCCAGAGGTCGACCCGGGTGCTGCGCCGGAATTGCTCGGCTGCCTCAATGTATGCCTGGGGTGACACCTGCTTGCCAGAGGCATCGGTCAGGCCCAGCAGCAACTCAAAAGACTTGCCACTGTCGTCCGGGCCTTCGAGCGCGACAATCTCCTGGGCGCGAAGAAACAGGCTGCCGTCCCGGATGCTGCGATCGATCTCGGACACCCATTTCGGGGTTTCCGGTTTGTTCAGGGCACCGGACTCCCGGACCAGTTCGACCCGGTTGCCACCGAGCCGCTTAGCGGCCTTGAGGGACAGGCTGGCTGCATTCAGGAGATCGCCGGCGGAGGTGGCGCCGTCGGAAATCGGGCACACGCTCACGCTCATGGTGGCGCGATAGGCGGCGTCGCCTTGGGTAAATTCCTGATCCTCGAAGTCCTGGCGTACCCGCTCGGCGAAATCCAGGCTTTCCTCCACCGGTGCACCGTCAACCAGTACCGCAAACTCATTGCCGCTGATCCGGCCCGCGTGGGGTTCCGGGTGCTGTAGGGCGCAATGCTTCTGAAGCAGCGCACCGGTCGCCTCCAGCAGGTGGTCTCCGGCCTGGGCTCCGTAAGAGGAATTGATGACGCTGAATTCGTCGATGTCGAGCACCACCAGAGCGCCCTCGATCGCCGCGCTGTCGCCCCGAGCCAGGACGGCGGACACCAGTTTTTCGAAGTCGTGGCGATGCATGCACTTGGTCAGGGTGTCGTGGGTGGCCTGGAAGTTGAGCCTGCGGTACACATCCTGAACCATGTTGAACAGACTCTGATCCACAAACGGAATGTCGCCTTCTTCTACCAGCGCGGCATCGCCATCCCTCAGTTTCTGGACAAACTCCTGGAAATTAAAACTGATTTCGCTCATGCCCGTGGGTGACAGGAACACGAAGCGCAGCACATCCTCGCCTCCCCACACCAGCCGCAGCTTGCGGTTTTCGCCGGAGTCCAGGGTGATCTCCACCCAGTCGCCGACGGTGAGTGCCCGTGCCCGAGTAGTCCAACGGTCCTGTTTGGCCTCGGTCTGAGACTCCTCGGCCTTGGACTGCTCGCCATACTCATCGAGGAACACGGTGGGGATGCTTTTTTGTTGGCGAAGTTGCCCGGTCAGCTCGGTCATCAGGGACCGGAAGCGGGCAATATCACCGATGGTGCGCAGTTCGCGATCGATGAA
>JBPEXK010000016.1:0-1758 GCA_052031745.1 Marinobacter sp.
GCCATGCGAAACCACAGTCGGGCCGGTATAATGCCGGGTTTATCCATCGGCCACCGACTTTTCAGGAAGGTTTCATGACAGTACGTACCCGAATCGCTCCCTCACCCACCGGAGACCCGCACGTTGGTACCGCCTACGTGGCCCTGTTCAATCTGTGCTTTGCCCGTCAGCACGGCGGCCAGTTCATCCTGCGGATCGAGGACACCGACCAGGCCCGCAGCACACCCGAATCCGAACAGGATATTTTTCGCGCCCTGCGCTGGCTGGGTCTGAACTGGGATGAGGGTCCCGATGTCGGCGGCCCCCACGGCCCGTACCGTCAGTCTGAGCGCAAGGACTCCTATAAACAGTACGCCGAGGATCTGGTAACCGCCGGGCACGCCTTCTACTGCTTCCGCACCCCGGAGGAACTGGAAGCGATTCGGGAGGAGCGCAAGGCCCAGGGCCTGAACCCGGGCATCAAGGGCAATCTGGAACTGTCCGACGAGGAAGTGCAGCGTCGCCTGGATGCCGGTGAGTCGTACGTTATCCGGATGAAGGTGCCCGATGAGGGCATTTGCGAAATCAGGGACATGCTGCGTGGCGTGATCGAAATCGATTGGGCCCAGGTGGATTGCCAGATCCTGCTGAAATCCGATGGCATGCCCACCTATCACCTGGCCAACGTGGTGGACGACCATCGCATGGGCATCACCCACGTGCTGCGCGGCGAGGAATGGATCAACTCGGCGCCCAAGCACAAGCTGCTGTACGAATACTTTGGTTGGGACATGCCCGAGCTGTGCCACCTGCCGCTGCTGCGTAACCCGGACAAGAGCAAGCTGTCCAAGCGCAAGAACCCCACCAGCATCAATTTCTACGAGCGCATGGGCTTTCTGCCGGAGGCGGTCACCAACTACCTGGGTCGCATGGGCTGGTCCATGCCGGACGAGCGGGAGAAGTTCACCATCGACGAGATGATCGAGAACTTCGACATCCAGCGGGTGTCCCTGGGTGGTCCGGTGTTTGATGTTGAAAAGC
Source organism: Marinobacter sp. (assembly GCA_052031745.1). Taxonomy (GTDB): domain Bacteria; phylum Pseudomonadota; class Gammaproteobacteria; order Pseudomonadales; family Oleiphilaceae; genus Marinobacter. The sequence continues at coordinate 1,021 of JBPEXK010000016.1, forward strand.
TGCGTTGGCTGAACGGCCAGTGGCTGCGCGAGGAACTGACCGACGAGCAGTTCATGGCCCGTATGCGCCAGTGGTGGTTCAACGAGGATGCGCTGGCGGAACTGGTGCCGCACATCAAGGGCAGGGCAGAGGTGTTCTCCGATGTCGCCCCCATGGCCCAGTTCATGTTCTCCGGCATGCTCAACCTGAAGCCGGAAGACTTCGCGCACAACAAGCTGGACGAAGGCCAGATCAAACGGGTGCTGCAGTTCACCCTGTGGAAGCTGGAGGCCCAGCGCCACTGGAGCAAGGAAAACATCTTTGCCGACATTAAGTCCCTGGCCAAGGCCATGGAACTGAAGATGGGCGATTTCATGTTCTCCATCTTCGTGGCCGTGGCCGGAACGCCGAATTCCTGGTCGGTGATGGATTCCATGGCCCTGTTGGGTCCGGATATGACCCGCTCGCGTCTGCGTCACGCCCTCGAAGTGATGGGTGGTTTTTCCAAGAAAGAGACCAAGCGGGTGGAGAAAGAATACGCCGCATTGGGTGCTAATTAACCGCTTTGGTGAAGAAGTAAACGACTTGAACAGGGATGTTCAGAAAATTGAAAAAAAGTGGTTTTTTGCGGTTGACGACCCCAGGGCGGATCCTTAATATACGCATCCGTTGAGGGGCCATAGCTCAGCTGGGAGAGCGCAACACTGGCAGTGTTGAGGTCGGCGGTTCGATCCCGCCTGGCTCCACCAATTTCTAGTC
>JBPEXK010000168.1:0-1007 GCA_052031745.1 Marinobacter sp.
GCACAGATTGCCGCCGGGTGCCTATTGCACCCGGAACCGGGACACGTTCTTGGACAGCGTTTGGCCGATGCTGTCGATCTGGCTGCTGTAGACGTCGTTTTCGCTGGCCGCCGCCGCAGCTTCCTGACCCTGGTCGGCGATGCGCGTGATGGATGAGTTCAATTCCTCGGTAACGGAGGTTTGCTCTTCCGACGCGGTCGCGATCTGCGAGGTCATCTGATTGATCGAGGTGATGGCATTGGCGATGCGGTTCAGCGCCTCCATGGCATCCTGGGCCTTTTCCATGCTCACGTTAGAGACTGCGGTGGACGCGTTCATCACGTCGACGGCATTGTTGGCGCCGGTCTGCAGTCGCTCGATCATGTTGTTGATCTCTTCCGTGCTGGACTGAGTTCTCTGGGCCAGGTTCCGCACCTCGTCTGCCACCACGGCGAAGCCACGCCCTGCCTCACCGGCACGGGCCGCTTCGATGGCCGCGTTCAGGGCCAGCAGGTTGGTCTGCTCGGCAATGCCCTGGATGACTTCCAGCACGGTGGTGATGGAAGACACGTCTTTGCCCAGCTCATTGATCACGCCCGCCGCCGAATTAATTTCCTTCGACAGTTTTTGCACCGCGTCCCGGGACGCTTCCACGGTCTCCAGGGAGGCGCGGCTATCCTGATCAGCAGTGTTCGCGGCATCCGCAGTTTGCTGGGCGTTCTGGGCGATTTCACCGGCGGCGGCCGACATCTCATTAATGGCCGTTGCGACCATGTCGATCTCGGACTGTTGCTGCTCTACGCTGGAGCGGCTGGTGCTCGCAGTCTCGCGCAGCGAACGGACATTGCTGCCGAGTTCCTCGCTGCCTCGTTGAACGTCGCGCACCACGGTCTGGATGTTCTCAACGAACCGGTTGAAGCTGCCAGCGAGCTGGCCAAACTCGTCTTTGGCGCTGTCATCCAGACGCTGAGTCAGGTCGGCATCGCCAGTACCAATGTCGGCCATGGCCGTGTTGAGCCGACGCAGCG
>JBPEXK010000169.1:0-4395 GCA_052031745.1 Marinobacter sp.
CTGATTACCGTGTTCGCCGTGGTGGTGATTGGCGGTATGGGCTCCATCGGCGGTGCCATCATCACCGGCATCCTGATGGGGGTGATCGAAGGCCTCACCAAGACCTTCTATCCGCCTGCGTCGTCCGCTGTGATCTTCCTGGTCATGGTGGTGGTTCTGATGGTCCGTCCCGCGGGTCTGTTTGGTAAGGAGGCGTAACCATGAGCCAGTCATTCGATCCGACCGCGATCCATCAGGCCATCCTGGAACAGCAGAAGGCTGAGAACCGCAAGAAAATGCTGCTCAACGCCGTGCTGGTTGGCCTACTGCTGGTCGCACCCTTTGTGCTGTACCCGGTCTTCCTGATGAAGATCCTGTGTTTTGCCCTGTTCGCAGTGGCCTTTAACCTGCTGTTCGGCTTTACCGGTCTGCTGTCCTTCGGCCATGCCGCATTCCTGGCAACGGGTGGCTATACCACCGGTTACCTGCTCACCAACTTACCCTGGTTGAGCACGGAGCTGGGCATTATGGCGGGTACCGGGCTGGCAACCCTGCTGGGCCTGGCGTTTGCGCTGTTGTCGATTCGCCGGCAGGGCATCTACTTCGCCATGGTCACCCTGGCCCTGGCGCAGCTGGTGTTCTTCTTCTTCGTGCAGTCGGAATTCACCGGCGGCGAGGACGGCATGCACGGCATTCCCCGCGGCCACCTGCTCGGGCTCATCAACCTCGAGAATAACTTCAACATGTACTACTTCGTGTTGGCGGTGTTCCTGGGCTGTTACCTGCTGGTGCAGCGGATTGTCAGCAGCCCCTACGGCCAGGTGCTGAAGTCCATCAAGCAGAACGAGCCGCGCGCCGTGTCTTTGGGCTACAACGTCAATCGCTACAAGGTGTTGGCGTTTGTGATCTCAGCCGCGCTGGCGGGTCTGGCCGGTTCGATGAAATCGGTGGTGTTCCAGCTGGCGTCCCTGAACGACGCCCACTGGCACATGTCGGGCGAGGTCATCCTGATGACTCTGGTCGGCGGCATGGGCACCTTGCTCGGCCCTGTGGTGGGCGCCACCTTTGTGGTGAACGTGGAGTATCACCTGTCCCAGGGTGCTCTGCGTGACTGGGTCGACCCCATCCTCGGTGGCATCTTTATCCTGGTGGTGCTGGCGTTCCGCAGCGGTATCGTCGGCGAGATTCAAAAGTTCATCAAAAAGAATCTGACCTGAGATCGCGGTCGATTGCGATCAGGCTCAGGAGCTGACCAGACCGGTTCACGAATTGGCCGGTCAGCTCCTGACCATTTCGCCACTCCTGTGACAGGTCCGTGAGCAGCCGCACGCGGGCCATCCCCTCCGAAGTCCATTCCAGCAGTTCCGCGTGTTCAAAGTAGAAGCGCTTCAGCGTCAGTGGGTAAAGCGCCTTGAACAGGGTTTCCTTGAGCGAGAAGGCCAGGGTGAGAAAGTCACCCGGCTGGTCGGCCAGGGCCTGGGCGAAGCGCTGTTGCTCGTGCCCGGTCAGGATCTGGTCGGTCAGTTTGATTGCCCGGTCGTCGGGCATGGTCTGTTCCAAATCCAACCCCAAGCTCGCAAAACGATGCCGAGGCGCGACGATGGCGGCGGCCTTGCCATGGCTGTGGGTAATCGAGCCAACGCTGCCTGATGGCCACTGGGGCGCCCGATCCTCGCCGGTGCCGGGCACGGCGCCTACGCCCAATGCCTGCTGCAGCGCCTCTCGCGCGCACAACCGCCCAGCCAGATACTCGGCTTTGCGCTTGGCCACTGCTCGCTGCAGGTTCTCGGGCATGGGAATGCCGGTGCGCTGGAAGTCCTGGTCCTGCAGCCGGGCCTCATCGAAATCCATGGCCACCAAGGGCACATCCGGCAATGGCCGTGGCCAGGGCAGCTGGTTATCGAGAGGGGTGCAAAATGGCGGCAGGCTGGTTCGGAACGACATTAAGGCGGTGGCTCGAGCAATGGCAATATGGGGCCAGCATAGCGTAACGGCGGGAGTGGCGCCAAAGCTCGGAAAAGCCTGGGGCGCCAGGGCAGGGGCATGCACCCACAAAAAAGGCCGCCCCGGAGGGCGGCCTTTCTGACATCGCGGAGGTGATTACTGAGTCACGTTCGCGAAGTATTCGTTGAGGCGGTCCTTATTGGTGGCAGCCGCCGCACTAAGCTCCTCCACGGCAGCCTTGGCGCTGTCGTAGTTGGTCGCTTCACCGACCTGAATGACACCGGCCATGTTCAACGCCGCGTGCGGGGTGCACTTATAGACGTACACGCCTTCCTTATCCAGGGTGACGGTGATTTCTTCGTTGATGCCGCCCTGCCAGCCGCTGGCACCTTCCGGTACTGCCACGGAGGCGGAGTTGTGGGCCTGGCCAACCAGCACAAACTTCACTGTGTCACCCGGCTCGGCTTTTACAAAGCCCGGCTCGAACACCATGGCGCCGTCGGCACCTGCGTTCTTCATCTCGACAATGTGCTCGGCCGCGAAGGCAACGCTGGACACAGTAGCCAGGGTAATGGCGGCCAGTGTTTGTTTGAGCTTCAATCGCATAGTACACCTCGTTTTCAAGGTTGGTTGCTGAATCAAATCACGGAGTAATACGGCGAATTTTCGAACAGGGATTGCATGGGGGTTAAGGGGATGTGCCTATGGTTTTGATAGGCGGGTGCCCTCAGGTAAACACGCTGTTTCTGGTCGATTCCAGCCTTGGCGGCGTAACTTCCTACCGCCAGGTCGTTTTTGGCCCCAATCTCAGCAAAAAAGACAAAGGAGAACGGACATGTCAGGACGCGCAAAGTCGGCAGTGGCGGCTGCCTTGATAGCAGGGACTCTGGTGGGTTGCAGTGCCATGCAGCCCGCGGGCAACACGGTTTCGGAACAGATGAGCAGTCCGGCGCTGGCGCCGGTGCAGGGTGAGCTGCGTACCGTCGCGGTCCTGCCGATCCGCCCAGGCAACACCGCGGCGACGCCGGACGGGCGCGTCTTCAGCACCATTCACCCGATGGACGGCGATCACGACGTCCAGTTGATCGAAGTGACCGGGCCTCACAGCTACCGGGCTTGGCCGTCCACCAGGTTTCAGACCTTAAACGGTAACTACAGCGACGCCACCATCGACTCGCCCCTGGGAATTGCATTGGATGGCGCCGGCGGGCTTTGGATTACCGACATGGGCAATCACCTGGGTAAAACCCGGATCTGGGGCTTTGATATCGACTCCGGGCGGCTGCTCCGGAAAATCACCCTGAGCGAGGAGATCGCGCCCAAAGGCTCCTTTATCCAAGACCTGGTGGTGGACCCGGAGCGTGGTTACATCTACCTGGCTGACATTGCCAACCCCAGCCTGCTGGCGGTCAACATCGCCTCAGGCGAAGCCCATCGCTTCGACGGTTACGAAGCGATGAAAGCCCAGTCGGACGCGGAGATGGTGATCGATGGCGAGCCGATCCAGTTCGGCGGCGCGCCGGCCAGTGTTGGCGTAAACCCGATCACCCTGTCTGAAGACGGCAGCACGGTGTATTTCGGCGCCATGAACGGGCTGGACTGGTACAGCGTGCCGTCCAAGCTGCTGCGTGACGGTGCCGCCCGCGCTGATATTGCCGCCGCCATCGAGCGGGTCGGACCCAAGCCTGTGTCTGACGGTGCCGACACCGGGCCGGACGGCACCCATTACTTCACCAACCTGAACGACAACGGGGTGGACGTGATGGTGGAGGGCAAAGCCCTGGTGCCGCTGGTGCGGGACGAGCGGCTGGACTGGCCGGACAGCGTGCGCCTGGGTGCCGATGGCTGGCTGTACGTGGCCGTCAACCAGTTGCACAAGGCGCCCCCGTTCACCGGTGGTGACGACGAGGGCGAGCCGCCGTATTACATCTACAAGGTGTGGACCGGCAAGGATCAGGCCCGTTAACCCACGAACATCTTCTTGGCGAGGGGCAGTCCCTTCAGGCCGCTGACGGCAATGGTCGTCAGCAGGCCGCCCACCATGGCGCCCACCACGCCGCAGGTCATCACATCCTGGCCGGTCAGGTACAGACCGGGAATGCGGGTCTTGGGCTTGAGCCAGTCTTGCTCGAAGCGGTCCGGGGTGTGGTTCAGACCGTAGATTTCGCCTTTGCTGTACCGGCAGAAGTAGTCGGTGGAGAGGGGCGTGGACAGCTCGTAGTAATCCACCTTGCCTTCCAGGTGCGGGAATTTTTCGTACAGCTTGGCCAGAAGGCGCTGAGCGTAGGCCTCCTTTTCCGCTTCGTAGTCGTCACCGCGTTTGCCCCAGGTTTTGTCGGCCCAGTCGGCATACCAGTCGTAGGGGCCAGGTGCCACGATCTCGATGGTGGCGCGGCCCGGATAGCGCTCGGCAAAACTGGGGTCCTTGGCGGACGGGAAGGAAATGTAGGTGAGCGGAATGTCGGCCTGGTC
>JBPEXK010000170.1:0-8192 GCA_052031745.1 Marinobacter sp.
AGTCTGGCTCATTTGGTGCGCACCCAGACCTCGACCCGACCATTGCGCTGCTGGCCACTGTCACCGCCGGCCATGCCCACGGGCATGTAGTGTCCGTACCCCGTGTAGGCGATCTCTTTCATGCCCTGGCCGGCCAGCGCCTTGCGCACCGACAAGGCGCGCAGCTCGGAGATCATCTGCGCCCGCAGTTCGTCGCTCTGGGCGTCGGCAAACCCGATCAGCAACAGGTCATCGGCGCTCCGCTTCTGACTCTCCAGGTAGTTGGCTACCCGTCGAAGATCGCGCTGGCCCTTGTTGTCCAGACGGGTGCGACCCTCCGAGAACCGGAAGTTGACGGTCAGGCGCTGGTAGTCCCGGGTCAGGCGCTTAAAGGTCTCAGGCGCGTTGTCGCCCAGCTCCGGCTTTACCGCAATCGGGTTTTGTGACACGAAACCGGACTGGGACACGATGGCCTGGCCGGCTTCACTCAGCACGAACTCGATGAAGGCATTGGCCAGGGGCGTGGTGGTCGCCCCGGGGGTGTACATGAACAGTCGCCGTGCCAACGGATAGTCCTCGCTGGCGACGGTCAACTGGGTCGGTTTGAGGGCCGGTGCGGAGCCGTCGGAAATGGCCAGCACCTTGCTGTTCCGGACCGAGGCCAGGCCGGCGAAGCCGATCCCTGCCGGATCCCGGCTGACGTCGTCGGAGAGCTGGTCGTTGGATTCATAGCGGAGCGCCGATGGTGCCAGACCGAAGTTCTTGCCCAGAACCAGACTCTTGAAGGTGTCCCAGGTGCCCGAGCGCTCGTCGCGGGCGTAAAGCTGAATGGCTCGATTGTCACCGCCCAGCTCCGACCAGTTCTGGATTTCGCCGGCGAAGATCCGCGCCAGGGTCTCAATGCTGAGTTCGCCTATTGGGTTGGCCGGATGGACCAGAATGGCAAGGCCGTCGATGGCAATGACGTGCTCGCTGGCCAGCGCCGTCAGATCGGCTCGGCCGCGCAGCTGTTCCACCTCCGATGCCTTGGCGGGACGGGACGAGGCCCAGACATCGGCAGTGCCGGCGTTCAGGGCCTTGAACCCGGTGCTGGAGCCGTGGGCTGCCACCAGCACCCGCACCGGCTCACCCGCCCGTTTGCCGACCAGGACGGCCTCGTTGTCGGCGCCAGCGCTGCGGGTTGTGACCGGAGCGTTGCTTTGGTCCTGCAGGAAGCCTTTAACCAGCATGGGCGCCAGAGTCGCGCCGATGGTATTGGAGCCGTGGATTTCCAGGTCATCGGCCTGGGCCGTGGGTAACCACAGGGTTGCCGCCAGAAGCAAAAAGGCCCGGCCAAAGGAGGTGTGTTTCATTCAAAAAACTCCGTCACAGCGTCAAGTTAGCATTGCCGGAAGAATGCGACAGCAATGTGACAGTTGTGTTTCAGCGGGGTAGGCGCAGGCTCGATCGGTGGTCGAATTTTCGGCAGAAACTGTTAAGCAGGCCGCGGCGCAGAACGGCTAAGTGGCATACAGTGGGTGGGCCGCAGTAACAAAAACACACAAGATGCGGGGGCAGAATGAGTGTCATCACCGAGCCATCGGGCCAGCGTCAGGTCGCCCGGTCGGCGCAGCCATTGCCGTTGCCACGGATGTTGATCGTGGACGATCACCCGCTGTTCGCCCAGGGGCTTGCGGGCCTGCTGGTGCAGGCGGATCTGGCCGCTTCCGTTAAGGTCGCCGAGTCGGTCGAGCAGGCCATGGCGGTGTTGTCCGGTCCAACCCCGATTGATCTGGTGCTGCTGGATGTCTCGCTGCAGGGTGAAACCGGGTTGATGCTACTGCCCCGTATGGTTGGCCGCAGGCCGCCGGTGGTGGTGATCTCCAGCTCCGAGGATGAAACCACAGTGCGGGCGGCCCAGGCCGCCGGTGCCCGGGGCTTCCTGCCCAAATCCGCGGGGCGCACGGCCCTGGTGGCCATGGTCCGGTGCATTGGCCGGGGCGGTGAGTATTACCCGGGGCGCTCGATGGTTGCCGAACCGATCCAGGCGCTGACGCCGCGGCAACGGGATGTGCTGGCATTGCTGGCCCAGGGCTTTCCAAACAAGCGCATCAGCCAGAGTCTTAACCTCACCGAACACACAGTCAAAACCCACCTGAAAGCCATTTTCACCCTGCTGGGCGTGCACAACCGGACCGAGTGCGTTACTCAGGCCCGGCAGATGGGCTGGCTGTAACCGGCGGCCCGTTCCAGAGCCAGCCAGAAGCTGGTGCCCTGGTCGGCACCTGGTTCCACCCCGCAGCTGCCACCCATGCGTTCGGTCAGTTCGCGAACGATGGCCAACCCCAGACCCAGGCCGGGTTCGGTTGTGCCACTACCCACGCCTCCGCGCACAAAGGGTTGAAAGAGACGGTCGTGCAGATCGGGCGGCAGCCCGACGCCGTCGTCACTGACCCGTATCCGGATGGCGTTGGGGCCAGGCTCGGCTGCGATCCGTATCTCGCTGCCACGGCTGTGGTCTATGCCGTTGAAGACCAGATTCTGCAAGGCGCGCAGTAACAGTTCCGGGTCGGCCAGCACCCGCAGGCCCGGTTCCACGTCGGCGCGGATCAGTCGGATATTGTGCAGCTCGGCGTGGTCAGTGGTTAGGTCGAGGAGCTGATCCAGCAGTGAGTCCAGGTCCACCACGTGAATCTCCGGCTCCACCATGCCCTCGTTGATGCGGGAAATATCCAATACCGTGCCGAGTACCCGCTGGAAATGCCCCACCGTGCCCCGCAATCGTTGCACCAGCGCCCGGTGGTCCGGCGCCAGCGGAGCCGCCGCCAGGTTGGTCAGGTTCAGGCCGATAACGTTCAAAGGCTGGCGCAGATCGTGGCTGGCCACGGTGATCAGGCGGCTCTTGCGTTCACTCTCCTCGGCGGCGGTCTGGTGCAGCAAGCGGATGAGTTGCTGGTCGAGGTAGTGAGCCCGGTGGCGGTAGTCCGTCAGCCAGGCCCCCACCATGCCAATGCCATTGGCGGTCAGCACGAAAAACAGATTGATCATCACCCTGTGGGGGCTCAGGCCTATGGCCAGCTCACACGCCAGGTAGGCCAGGATGATCAGCGCCGAAGCAATGCTGGCGGCGTAAAACGGCAACCCCATGGCAAAGTAGCCGAACATCAGCATCAGCAGCATGCCCTCGTAGGGCAGGGGGAAGTCGCGCAGGCGGGCGGCGGCGATGATCGCCACCACGCTGAGTCCGCCTGCCAGATAGGCCAGTGTGTACAGCCGTTCAAAGGCGAGATGGCCCGGTGAACGCCGGAACGACAACCACCAGACCAGGGCAATCACCGGGCAGGTAATGGTCAGGCGAATGGCCACCGTTACCTGGGCCAGATCGGCAGGCAGCATGACCAGGTCCAGCAGCATGAACACACAGAAAATCAGCAGGCCCGACCCGGCCACCAATCGGGCTCGTTCGCGCATGGCAGAGGCCCGGAGCAGCCGGTAACCGGGTTCCAGTTCAGGCATGAATCGGAGCCTGCGAAACCCCATGGATTGCTGGGACTGGATGAGCTCGGGCGTCACGGATAGCCACCTGGCACTGAGGATTGAGTGCCAGTGTAACCAAGGCGGCGGGCCGGCGCCGGGGCGGCCCGCACAGTTTGGTTAACTGCCGCCGAGCATTTTCAGTCGGGCCCAGGTCTGCTGTTTGCTGTCCGGGAAGTGCTGGCGCAGCAGTTGGGCTTGCTGGGCCTCGCGATCCTGGTCCGACAGCCCGGACTGGTCCAGCTGGTCCAGGGCGGCCTGGTAATGCTCGTAGCGGGCGTCAAAGCTGTCGCGCTCGCGCATGTAGTCGGTCACGTCGGCCGCGGCTTCCGGTGACATGCCTTGTTCGATCAGCTTCTGGCCGGCGTTTTCCGGCGAATCGGCGGAATCGATGGTGGCCATCCGGCGACGATTCTGCTCGGTGCTGGCCAGCAGATGACGTTCGGTGTTCCGCAGTTGCTCCGGTAGCTGATCCCGGTGCCAGGCCACCAGGGCGTTTTTTGCCTCCGGTGACAGGTCGGTGCGGGCGGCGACCGCCAGGGAGGCCAGGGTGTATTCGCCGTAGGCTTCCTCCAGGCCAAAGAAGGCTTCGTGCACTTCCGGGCTAAACACGCCCTGCCGCAGCTGTTTGAGGTCCGCGAAGGCACCCTCCAGCATTTGCAGTCGGTAGTCGGGGTCGCTCTGCCGGCTTGGGTCCAGCGGCGTCGCTTGCACCGTCAGTGCCTGCTGCTTGTACAGCAGGTATTGATCCAGCAGGTCCATGGCGTCGGCGGCGGCCTCTGGTGGCAAGCTCGATGTTGCCAGGGCCCGGATCTGCTCCAGTGCCTGTTCGGGCGAAACCTCGCCGACGGTGTTCAGGAAATAGTCGAAAAAGTCCCGGGTCTCCAGATTGACGATCAAGCGCCCGTGACGATCGGCCTTGAGGGCACCGTCGATTTCAGTGCCCTGCAGTGACGCGGCAAAGGGTTCCGGGCCCAGGCTGGCGGGGGTTTGCGTGACCACCTCGACGTCCGACGCTGGCTTGGCTGGTGCATTGGCAGTGCTCCCGGGCGATTGAGCCGGGGCGTCGGTAAGGGCCGGGCTGTCCGATGATGCGGCGGCACCGGCGTTGTCTGCCGGGGCTTCTGGCTGAAACCACCAGATCGCAATGCCGGCCACCAGGGCCGGCACTGCGAGGGTGGTGAGCCATCGACGATACTGCGATTGACGATGTCTCATGGTCGACTCACAGACCGCGATTTTTCAGGCGGTTGGCTTGTGAGCGGTAGAGCGAGACCGGGTTGGTCCAGAGCGAGCGCACACCGAACAGGTGGTTGATGGCGTCGACATGGTTCATGTCGTAGTGGGTACCGATGACGTTGCCCATCTTGGTAGAGCAGACGCCCACCAGGCCATCGCTGGGCTCACTGCCAAAGGCCAGTGAGGTAATGCCGAGGAACGGATCGGTGGCATCCAGGATGTTGGTAAACACGCCGCGACCAGTCCAGGAGAAGAACTTGATGCGATTGCCGTTGATCCAGACGTCCTCGCTGGTGCCCGAGCAGGAGTTGCGGTTCACACCCTTCCAGCCGAGCGCGTTGTTCAGGTCGGTGGTGCCCCGGGTGGTCAGGGTTTCCAAAGCGGCCACACCGTCCTGGGGATTGCTGGATCCGGACAGCGCGTTCACCAGGCCACCGAGGGCATTGGCGATGGCCTGGGCGCCACCTTCCACGTAGCTGCCGGGCGGCAGAATGCCCCGGACCACATCGGCCACCGTGGAGCCTTTATTCACGCCGTTGATCGAGGTAATCGAGGCGATCTTGTGGGGAATCAGCGACGCGGTGACTCGGGAGGTCGGTGCGCCCTGGCTGTGGGCCATCAGGTTGACCTTGCTGTGCCCCAGGCTGTTGACGTAATTGGCCAGTTGCTGGCCTCGTTGCTCACTGCTGTTGACGAAGGAAACGCTGGCGGAATACACCCGCGCGCCACTGCGTTCCAGGTTCCAGGGAATGGTGTGGAAGTAATTGATCAGGCCGCCGATGGTGTTGAAACCGGTGACGCCGTGGACCAGAACGATGGGGTGCCGGGTTGAGGTGTAACCGGCGTGGGCAAAGAAAGAGGCTGACAGCAAGACGAGCCCCAGCGCAAAGGCTGCGGTTTTTTTGATACGCATGATTAACTCCGATTGTTTTTGTAAGCGGCCGCTTTTTGCAGCCATAGGTCGTTAATGCGTCGTCGATTATTGGTGGGGAAGCGAAGGCGATAAATCGCCCATTTGGGGGAGGGGGTCAGGCGTCGGCGAAACGGTGCCGGGCGAGACGGGCAGGGAAGGGTAGAGACGGGTAAAGACTTCAGTGATCAGGGCAGTCGGTGCGGGTCCAGTTCCACGTGCATGATGCGCTGTCCGAGCATGATGATGCGGCCGGTGTAGCGCTCCTCGCCGGTGCTGGTGAAATCGAACAGAAACCGGCGCCAGACCCGCACCCGGCCGGCATCGTCGCGCTTGAACCAGACGCCCCGAAGGTACACGGCGTCGTCCAGGAGCATGACATCCATGGTCTTGCAGTACCGTCGGGCGGCTTGCAGCACAAAATCTTTGATGGCCTTGGCGCGCCACCAATACCAGACCAGGAAGGCGACGGTGAACAACCAGAACAGGGATGCGAGTGTCACGATAGGGGGCTGCAGACAGATGAAAGGGTGAGTGAGTCTCCAGACTACCGCAAGCAGGGCACTCGGGGAAACGCTGCCCGACGCTCAAGTGAGCGTCGGGCAGGCCAGGGTCAGGCCTGGTGCGCGGCCTTGTTGTGATCGCGCGCCAGCAGGATGTAGAACGCCGGCAGCACGAAGATGGTAAACAGGGTACCGATGCCGAGGCCGGCACTGATGGTCAGGCCGATGGCAAATCGGCTCTCGGCTCCCGGGCCAATGGCGATCAGCAGCGGTACCATGGCGAAGATCAGCGCCAGCGAGGTCATGATGATCGGGCGCAGGCGGATGGCCGCCGCTTCGATTACTGCCTTGACCTTGTCCATGCCGCGTTCGATTTGCAGCTGGTTGGCGAACTCGACGATCAAGATACCGTTCTTCGACACCACCCCGATCAAGGTGATCAGACCCACCTGGGTGTAGATGTTCATCGACGCGAAACCGAGCACGATGAACGCCATGGCCCCCGCTACCGACATGGGCACCGAGACCAGAATAATCAGCGGATCGCGCCAGCTTTCGAACTGCGCCGCGAGCACCAGGTAAATCACGACCAGTGACAGGAAGAAAGTCACCACCAGGGCGCTGCCCTGGGTGGCCAACTGACGACTCTCGCCGGTGTAATCGAAACTGAAGCCTTGCGGGAACACCTCGGCGGCGGTTTTCTCCATGTACTCCATGGCGGTGCCGGCAGCGACGCCGGGCATGACCACGCCCTGCAAGGTTAGCGAGTTCTGCTGATTGAACTGGGTGCGCGAGGATGGCTCCACGTCGTTGCTGAAGCTGACCACGCTGCCCAGGGGCACCAGCTCACCGGTATCCGAGCGAATGTAATAGTCGGTCAGGGCCTGGGAATCCAGCCGGAACTGCTGGTCCACCTGAGGGATGACCTGATAGGAGCGGCCTTCCATGTTGAACCGGTTGATGTAGCCACCGCCGAGCATGCTCGCCAGGGCCTCGCCAACGTCCTGCATGGACAGGCCTAGGTCCGCGACCCGGTCCCGGTCGACGTTGATGCGGGTTACCGGCCGGTCAAAGTTGATGGATTTCTGCAGGAACATGAAATTGCCGCTGCCCATGGCCTTGCCCAGCAGCTCGTCCGCCACCTGGTTCAGCTGTTCATAGCTGTTGCCGGTGGTGATCACGAACTGAAACGGCAGGCCGCCGCCGGAGCCCGGCAGCGACGGCCGTGGGAACACCGCGGTTTGCAGTCCGGTGACCTGGCTCAGTTCCGCGTCCAGCTGGGGTTGCGCCTCGAACTGGCTGATCTCGCGCTCGCTCCAGGGCGCCATCTTGAAGCCACCGAACACCGCGTTCGGGCCAGTAAAGCCGATGATCATGAAGTCTTCTTCGTAACCGGGCAGGTCCGACATTCGATTCTGGATCTCGTCACCGTGCTCTTTCAGGTAGTCCAGGGTTGAGGTCTGTGGACCCAGACCCTGATAGAACAGGATGCCCTGGTCCTCGGTGGGGGCTAGTTCGTTCTGGCTCATCATGGCCATGAAGTAAATGGAACCGAGCACCACCACCGCAAAGAACACCACCACGGATTTGGTTTCCATCAGCGAGCTCAGTGCCCGCTTGTAGCTGTTGGACAGGCCGTTGAAACTGCGTTCGACCAGGTTCTCGAAGCGGCCCGGGTTGCCGTGCGGCTTGAGCACCTTGCCGGACAGCATCGGCGACAGGGTCAGGGCGACGATGCCTGAGATCACCACGGCGCCGGCCAGGGTAAAGGCAAATTCGGTGAACAAAGAGCCCACAAGACCGCCCATGAAGCCGATCGGCGCGTACACCGCCACCAGGGTGGTGGTCATGGCGATGATCGGTACGGCCATCTCCCGGGCGCCCTTGATGGCGGCGTCGAACCGGGTCTCACCTTTCTCAATATGACGGTGCACGTTTTCCACCACGATGATGGCGTCGTCCACCACCAGACCGATGGCCAGCACCATGGAGAGCAGGGTCAGCAGGTTCAGGGAGAAGCCGAACATCAGCATCACGAAGGCGCCGCC
>JBPEXK010000171.1:0-34889 GCA_052031745.1 Marinobacter sp.
GGCCTGTTCTCGCCAGTCGAGATTGAACAGGACGTGCGGGCCCTGACCGATCGTGTCGAGGATGCCAGGATTACCGCGGAGTTCGATGCCGCGGACCGTGCCGGCGTGGGCGGGCAGTTCATTTCTGCGCTGATCGATGACACGCAAGTGATCCCCGATGACGCCAGAAAGCAGAAACTGATCGGATCCCTGTTCACGCGCATGAATCGCCGCGTGCAAGCTGCCGAGGCAGACCTGGATAACCAGGAACGGGACCGCACCGAACGCCACAGGGCGGGCGATCAGCAGCTGACCAGCCTGTTACTCGAGGGCAACCTGACCAGCGAGGACGTACTGAAAGCCCTGGAACAGGACCAGATCAGCGGATCCGCCGCACGGACCTTCCGATCTGCCCTGGCCAGCGGGGAAACCGTCATCGAGGATCCGAACCTGGCAGCGACCATGCGCCTGGATCTGCTGGAATTCACCGAACAGGACATTCTGAACGAGCCCGAATTGAAGCCCGAGACCAAGCGGGATCTGATCGAGCGGCGCCGGAAGCTGGTCGAGGAAGGCGAGGATGAAGCGGTCAAGGAAGGCAAGCGCCGGATCAAGGCGCAGATCGGTGGCGCCATTGACGGCGTGCTGTTGGGATCCATCGATGCCAAGCGGGCCCGGGAAGTGGGCGATGCGCTCACACAGTTTTTCAATGAAGTCGACGCCATCGAGCCAGGGCCCCAGCGCCGGGCGCAGATCCTGGAAGTAGCCGATCGGATCTCACGCCTGCCGCAAGTGAATGCCGCGAAGGAAGAACTGCGCAGCCTGAAAACCCGGCCGATGACGCACACGCACACACAGACCGGCGGCCTGGGCAGGGCCAGCCAGGTACGGCTGGAAGTCCGCAATGAAGCGGACATTGATGCGTATCTCGAACAGGGCCAGATCGGTGAGAACACCGCGGCCACGCTACGGGCGCAGTGGCGGGAACGCCAGGCGCGAATGCAGGAACTGGAGGCCTTGATCCAATGACACCGATCAATCCCCAGGATGACCTGAATCAGCCCTACCTGGCGCAAAAGGATCTGCAGCGGCCAGAGACACAGCAGCGCCTGCAGCTGGATGCCGCCATTGCCCAGGATGCGGCGAACGATGAAATCAAGGCCATGGAAGCGGCGGGTGCGGAAATCGAACCCGTCGAGGATAAAGGCCCTTTGCAGCTGGCGTCACACCTGGCTGCGAAAACCCTGCGATTCGACAGCGCCATGCAGCGCGTCATGTTCAACGGCACGCGCAAGGCGTTCAACAATACCCGGCGCCTGTTACAGGCCGGCGTGATGAAATCCGCTGCGAACCTGATGGGCATGGGCGACCTGGATATTAACGATGGCCTGGCCATGGTGGATGCCGCGGACGATCTACTGCGCGAAGAAATCCCCGAGATCATTGGGCCCATCGATGATTGGCTGGACTCCATCGAACCCGAGGATGGCACCCTGGAAGCCGGTGCAACCGAGATTGTGCAGTTCCTGGTCCCGTTCATGGGGGCGCTGAAGGCCACGAATGGCCTGTTCAGTGCCGCCGGCGCGACCGGCAAGGCAGCGGAATTCATGGTCGCGGACATGGCGGCCAGCTTTGCGGCGATGGATCCGCACATGGAGCGGTTCAGCACCATGGTCCAGTCGATGGGTATCGAGGGCCCGGTCATGGATTTCCTGGCCAACAGCATCGACGAAACCGAATTCGAGGGCCGGGTGAAGAACATGCTCGAGAACACCGCGATCGGTGTGGGCATCGGATCCGGCGTGAAGGCGGTGACCGCTTCCGTGAAGCTGTGGCGCGGCGTAACACAGACGTCACTGGATGACTTTGCCCAGGCAGTGAACGTGCCCCAGGGCGCGGACGAAGCCGGCGAGGCAGTGGCCGGACCCATCCAGGCGGCCGAGATCCAGCAAGTGGCCACGGATTTCAGCATCGATATGCCGACCCCGATCCCGGAAGGGGATCCGCGGCTGACACCGACGATCGACATTGTGACGCCGGAACGCCAGGAATTCCGGGAAGAACTGGCGAACACAATTATCCGCGATGCCAACATCCGGCCCAGCCCGAACGAGCAACCGACCGCGATCATCATGGGCGGCGGCGGCGCAGCGGGTAAGGGCACCATCGAGCGGGCCCTGCGGGAACAGGGCGCGATCCCTGAACACTTCCAGACCATTGACCCGGACGAAGTGAAAATTCGCTGGGTGCCCGAGTTCCAGGAACTGGCCGCGGCCGGTGATTCCCGGGCGGCGGCGGTGGTCCACGACGAAGGCAGCGCGATCACGGACCGGGTGGTGGACATTGCCATCGATTCGCGGGCTGACATTGTGATCGACAAAACCATGTCCAAGCCTGAGAAAGGCGCCGAACTGATTGATCGCCTGAAAACCCAGGGCTACCGGGTGGAAATGGTGGGCGTGGTGATCGATCCAGATGAAGCGGTCCGCCGCATGGTGTCGCGGGCTGAGAACCCCAACAGCAGCGGTTTCGGGCGCTATGTGCCCATCGATGTACTGCGCCAGGCACACGCCGGATTCGCGTCCGCTGTGGACACCTATGCCGGCCTGGTCGATGAATTCCGCCTGTTCGACAACAGTGGTGACAGCGTGCCCGAGCTCATTCGCAGAAATGGTGACATTACAAATGTAAAGGTTTATAATGACCGCGTAGGAGGTGGTCAAAATGGCCAAACAACCCAAGCCCCAAGCGGTCCGGATTCCGGACAAGCTGGATCCGAAGGCCTTTCAGCGCGCCAGGCAAGCCAAGGGCAAGCCGGCGGTGAAGGTGCCGACAGTCTGGCCGGAGAACGACTAGCCGCTAACGGAGGTGCCCGCTAATGGCCGGCGCCGCGTTCGTTAAATCCCTGGGCTCGATCTTCCGGGCCAACGTCGACCAGGCGGCACGCGCCCCTGGTGCAGCACGCGAGGCGGAACCCCTGGTGAACCAGGCACCGCCGCCCAGGCCCCCAGGCCCCGAACCGGTGGCCGTACCCGAGCCCGATCCCCCGCCTGTTCCTGATGCCCCGGTAGCGGGTGGCGCGCCAGCGCAACCCCTGGACACGCCGCCGAATGTCGCTGCCGAGGCGTCCTTTTTGGATTCGTCCGATATTCGCCAGTTTGCGACCACGGACATTCACCAGCCCAACTTCGACCGGCTCGAGACTACCGACGATGTGAAGGCGGTCATTGCGCAAATGGCCGAACTGAACGCGGATGAAATCATGGAATCCCGCCGCGGCATTGTGGCGGATGAACAGCTGCGCGGCATGGCGGCCGATATGGGCCTGCAGGCGGAAGCGGTTCAGCAGATCATGCAGCGCGAGTCCGGTGGCACGATCAATGCCGAGACCATCCTGGCAGCCCGCCAGGTACTGCACGCATCCGGCAACGTGTTGAAGGATCTCAGTGGCAAGGTGGTGCGCGGGGAAGCCACGGAAATGGACCGCCTGCGCCTACGCCGGCAGCTGGAATTCCATCGGGAATACACAAACCAATTCATGGGCGCGCGGGCCGAGACCGGCCGTGCACTGCGGGCCTTCGGGATCCCGACCGGCGATGACACGCAGACCCTGGCGCGCATGACTGAGCTCACCAGCCAGGTATACGGCAACGATATTGAGACCATTGCCCGGGCCATCGATGCGAACGACAACATTGCCGGCGTGACGAAAACCGCCCGGGAATACACGCAATCGAAAGTCCTGGGCACCGTCAACGAACTGTTTATCAATTCGATCCTGTCCGGCGTGAAAACCCAAGTAGTGAACGCATCGGGCAATGCCCTGTTCCAGACCATGACCACGGCTGAGCTCCATGTGGCCGCCGTTATCGGGCGCTTCCTAAACAGCCAGGAACGGGTGCTATTGGGTGAAGCCCAGGCCCAGCTGTGGGGGCAGATCTCCGGCATCAAGGAAGGCCTGCTGTTGTTCGGCCAGGCCCTGCGCACCGGCAAATCGATCGATGAAGTGAACAAGCTGGAACTGCCGTACCCGAAGGCGATCAGCGCGCAGAACTACAACCTGGACGAATCGGGCCCTGTGGGCAGGGCTGTGGATTTCATGGGGACAATTCTGCGAGCCCCGACCGAGCGCGGCCTGACGGCGTTCGATGATATGTTCAAGGCCATTGCCTACCGCGGATCCCTGGCACGCCAGGCGTATGCGGACGCGGCTGCCCAGGCGGCCAATGGTGGCGTGGATAACCAGCAATTCGCGGACCTGGTACGCCAGGGCATGGAGAACGCCAGCGCCGAAGCCATGCAAAAGGCGGAAGCGGAAGCCCTGTATGCCACCTTCCAGAATCCCCTAGGCCCGGTGGGCCGTGAATTCCAGGGCCTGGTGAACAAGGTGCCCGGGCTGAAAGTGATCATTCCGTTCATCCGGACCCCGACGAATCTGTTTAAGGCGGCATTCGTGGAGCGCACGCCGCTCGGTGTATTCAGCCAGCGGATCCGTGATGACATTAAGGCCGGCGGATCCCGCCGCGACCTGGCACTGGCGCGCATGTCGATGGGCACCAGTATTACCGCGGTATTCGCTGCAAAGGCGGCCAGCGGACAGATTACCGGCGGCGGGCCTACTCACCCCGAAGCACGCCGCCTGTGGCTCGCCGCCGGTAACCAGCCCTATAGCGTGAAATCCGTGGATCCCCAGGGCAATGTGCACTGGCAGAGCTACCAGCGCGCTGAACCGATTTCGTTCCTGATCGGATCCGTGGCCGATTACGTCGAGGCCGGCCAGTTCGCGGATGACGAAGATCTGTTCGACGATCCGAAGGCAATGAGCGCGCCCATGGCGATGGTGGCGGCGATTGCCGAGAACACCATGAGCAAGACCTTCCTCACCGGGCTGTCGGATGCGGTCAAGGCCCTGGACGATCCCGAACGATTCTGGAAGTCCTGGACCGATCGGCTGGCGGGCGCCATGATTCCGTATTCATCCCTGCGCCGGGATCTGTCGCGCATCCAGGATCCGATGATCCGGGAAGCCTGGACCCTGAACGAAAAGCTGCGCCGGGATTCCGGCATTCCTGGCATGAGCGAAGGCCTGCCGCCGGCGCGGGATTCCTTTGGCGATATTCGCTTCCACCAGTCCGGCACGTTCCTGGGCGTGCTGTCGCCATTCCCGGACAGCATCGAGTACACCGACCCGGTACGCCGCGAGGTAGGCCGCGTAATGCAGGCCACGAACCGCGTGCCCATCAGCCGACCCCGCCGCCAGATCGAGGGCGTGAAGCTGGACGTGCACGAATTCGAGCAATACATCGACCTGTCCAGGAACCGGATCACCATCGGTGCCGGCGGTGTGCAGATCGAGGGATCCGGCGCTAACTTCGAGCAAGCCCTGGCGGACCTGTTGCAGGAACCGGCGTACCAGGCAGCGACCGAGGATGCCCGCGTGGATATGATCAAGGACGTCCAGCAGACCTATGACCAGGCTGCCCGTGGGATCCTGATCGAATCGAACCATGCCCTGCGCACGAAGATCAAAAGCCTGAAAGCGCACAAGCTGCGCAAGCAGGTAGGCGAGGATAACTTGCCGCAGTCGGTCCGTGATCTGTTGCCGGAGAACATTCAGTGACGATCGAGGCCACCATCAGCGGGGCGGACCAGTTCACGGATTGGGCGAAGGTGCGCGCCATGGGCAAGCGCCGCGGCCAGCCGGATGAAATCGACAGCAATTTCCATGTGTCGGTGTATGACAGCAGCGCCTGGTCCGGCACCCTGCACGCGCAGATCCGCGAGACCCCGAACGATCCGATCCGCGATGTGCCCGACATTACCTTCGATGATGTGTGTGAATTGAACGGCACCCTGCACGGAGCGTGGGAGATCCGCGTGGGCTGCAAGACCGGCAACTACACCGCCGGGTCCATCAAGGTGCGCATCAAATGACGGAGCGGCAGAACATATTCCCGGACCAGAATGCCGGGACCGGTGGCGGCGGCGGATCTGACCCGGCGACCAAAACCAAACAGAACGAGATCATTGCGGCGATCAAGGCCAGCGAGAACGTGGCATTCCCCGATACCGGGAACAGCTACGTGTACACCGTGGCCGATGGCACGACCGAGTTCGTCGGTACCGCATTCGATTGCCGGGATCCTGACGATCCCACGGAATGGAAGATTGCCGGCCAGCAGATTGTCCTGGCTAGCGGCACACCGGCCGGCCTGGGCGGTACGTTCACCTTCGAGTTCGGTCCTGATGGTGTGTCATGGCTGATCAGCGAGACCCGCACCATTGATTCATTCTCTAGCGTGCGCGATTTCCCGCTGCAGAACGCTGGCAATTTCATGCGTGTTCGGTTCACGCCGGACCGGGCCCTGACCGGTGCCGAGTTCATTGCCATCAATACCACGCAATGGTTCATCGATCCGCCGGAATTCGTGCGCCTGGCAGACCAGCGCATCGAGCGCCAGAACGCAGCTGCTGGCCGGACGTTCGCCTTTCTGCAGGGATTTGATGACGAAGGCCTAAGCCGGAATGTTCCCCTGGATCAGCGAGGCCGGCTGAAAGTCGCCACGCCTGGCACTGTTGCCACCTTCGGGGATGCGATCGTGTCGAACCGGCGCGAACAGATCAGCGTTAATTTTGCGAACGAGATCCCGGAAACGGTGGTAAGCACCGACCTGACCGGATCCGCGACCGCGACGAATGCCGATGCCCAGGCGGTGATTGCAACGGGCACCACGGCCGGATCGACCGGCAAGCTGGAGTCACGGCGCCGCACGAAGTACGCGCCCAGCCATGAGATCTACGCGTATTTCACGGCCACCTGGTCCGCGCCTGATGCGAATGGAGAGCAATTCATCGGCCTGTGGGATGACGATAACGGATTCGCTATCGGTTACCAGGGCACGGATTTTTGCGTGCGCCGCATCGATGGCGGCGTGGTCACTGACACAAACGTCGATGATTGGAACGGCGCCCTGCTGACACAGTTCACCAGGGATGGGGACGTCGAGGCGATCAACTTCCAGACCGGCAACGTGTTCCGGATCCGCTTCGGCTGGCTTGGCAATGCGCCGATTCGCTTTGAAGTCCTGACACCGGACGGCGATTGGATCCCGATGCACAGCATCCGGTACCCGAACAGCAGTATAACGGCGCACATCGAGAACCCCGACCTGCCGATGCGCTCATTCGTCGATAATGGCGCGGGCACGGCGAACCTGTCGATTGCGTCCAGTTCCTGGTCTGCGGGCAACACGATTGCACCGCGGCCCATGGATACGCTGTTCCAGAAACGAAGCCCCATCGATGACCCGCTGCCGAGTGGCGCCGCGGTCACTATCGATCCGGTGCTGAACACCGAACCCAACGTATTCGATTCCGGCTGGCTATCGGTGGCGGATGAATGGCCAGGCGGGCAGTTCCTGAACATCAAGACCAGTGTGGACGCCGATGTGTATCTGATGAACGCATCGGATCCGCTGGGCAGCAATATCGAGGGCAACCTGGTGCCGAATCTGACGGCGTTCGCGGGATTTCCGCAGCCGGCCGGTGCGCCGTTCTTCGATGATTACTTCCGCGTGGTGATCGTCAACACGTCCGGCAGTGCGATGAATTCGTTTACCGTCCGCAGCCAGGGCATGATCACGCCGCCGGCACCGATCTACCGCGGCCTGAACCAGGCGGTGTTCCCGTTCTTCCCGGCAGCCCTGTTCCAGGCAGCCATTCGTGCGCAGAACGAGTTGTCGAGCCTGGTCAACGTGGTGGCGGCATCCAAGGACGATGCCCTGTTCGTGGCAAATGCGAACCGGCTGAGCGAGGTTAAAGGTAGACAGCATGTGCAGGCCAGTGCGGAAATTGCCGGGACCGTGCTGCCGCTGGAATTGTCCGTCTACACTGTTCCAGCAAACTTCGAGTTTTGGCTCACAGACCTTGAGCTCATAGTCACGACCACGATCAGCAGTGGCGGATCCTCGAGCCTAAAAGATGGCGGCGCGGGCGGATCGATTCAGCGCCGTTATGCTTTGGTGCCAGGCACAAACCAGACGAACGGTGTGGCGATTATCACGTCGAACTACCAGGAACCGCTGCAGTTCCTGACAGACGTTCACCTAAGCAGTCCCGCGATCGGATCCAATGCGACGATCACGGTGAATATTAACGGGTACCTGGAACCGCTTTGACATATGGCACAAACAAGCGTAATGAAAGGCATAGCGAGAGGGCAAGAAAATGCCAGTATCTGACGTAACACCGAGGATCAGCTACACCGCCGGCGCGGCACAAGTGACGTTCGAGTATCCGTTCCTGATTTTTGACGAAGGCGATCTGCAGGTATCGGTCGACCAGGTACTTATAGCGCCAAGCGAATACACGGTGAGCGGTGTCGGTGATGCTGGTGGCGGTGACATTGTATTCGATACGCCATTGACTGGCGGAGAAACCGTGCTGTTGTACCGAGACCAGGCACTGGATCGGCAAACCGATTACACGGCGGGCGGCGATTTCCTCGAGTCTACCGTGGACCGTGATTTCGAGCGGTTGCTGTTAATGATTCAGCAGCAGGCGGCGGACAAGGCGCTTTTCCTTCGTGTTGGAAGCAACTCGCCATCGCTCGATGAACTGGTGGTGGTCGCCGGTGAATTGCTGGGCTTCGATAGCGAAGGCAATCCCGTTACTGTGGATCCGGCCACCTTATCGCCCAACCTGGCGGCGGCGGTGGCGGCTGCCCAGCTGGCACAGTCTGAGGCTGAGTCGGCGCGCGATGATGCGGAAACGGCCCAGGCGGCGGCTGAGTCGGCACAGGAATCTGCAGAAACGGCACAGTCTGAATCGGAAGATGCGCAGACAGCATCCGAGGAAGCGCGCGATGCAGCCCAGCTTGCTGCCGGATTGTATGAAGATACCTCAGACGCGCTCAGTGATGGTGTTGCCGATTACACCGGGATCACTGGCGGCAGTGGTGGTACTGACGGTACGTTCGACCTTGCATACACTGGTGGCGGCGGTACGGGCGCTGCGGCATCGTTTGTGGTGTCTGGTGGTGCGCTGACTTCTATCACCCTGTTAGCAACCGGCGTCAATTACACCAGTGCGCCTACGCTGGATTTCTCCGCAAGTGCGGGATTGACCGGGGCATCAGCTACGGCAGTGCTGGGGCAGAATGTTTCACCGGGCGAGTATTTCAGCGTTCCCAGCACCACCACTGGGTATATTGATCTGTACCGCAATGTGGCTGATGTGGCTACGTTCATCATTTCTTATCCGTCAACGGCATCTGTGACGGATATTAATAATGCCCTGTGCGCCCTGGAAACTTTCGACGCCGAGCCGGTTGACCCTGTAATCCCTTTCCATGTGGATATTGGTGGCAATGTCCTGCTGGGCTATGACACGGATCGCCAGCAGATTGTCGGTGACTTCCCCGATAACTACATCAACAGCAACCGCAACCGCACCCCGCTTGCCGACCCGATCACGCTGGATGACTGGAATGGGTTTATCAGCTACGGTCAGTCACTGAGCAATGGCGGCGTGGCGAATGCGGTAGTGTCTACCACGCAGCCCTACAACAACCTGACGTTTACCAATGGCCCGCGCAGCAATTCCTTCGCCACTAGCATAGCCTTGGTTGAGAACACCACGGACAGCTACGGTGATGGCGGTACGCCGGGGGAAACAATCTGTAGTGCGGCCTGCAATGAAGCGGTAACTCGGGGAATTAAAAAGGGTTCACTGCCTGCCGATCTGGTGTTTTTCGCATCAGCACCGGGCAAGAACGGCGCGACCATTGAGCAATTGGATAAGGGCGCGACCGGGTTTTATTCAAGGCTGACTGACCATATTGAAGGCGCTTATGACCTTGCGGTTGCGGCGGGCGAGACATACACCTTGCAGGCGGTGGCGTGGATTCAAGGCGAAGCAGACCTGACTGCTGGAACAGCCCAGGCCACCTATAAGTCTGAGCTTGAAACGCTGATCAGCGACATTCAGACGGATTACGAAACGATTACAGGGAACACGAATACCATTCAGTTCCTGATGTACCAGAACAGCGACAATGTGCTGCTGAATGGCACGAATATTATTTTGGCGACCAATGAGGTCATCGAAGAAAACGCCAATGTTCACCGTGTCACGCCGGTTTATTTCCTGCCACACGTTGACCGGACGCACCTGAATGCAACGGGGTATTACCTGTTTGGCCGGTACTTTGGGCGGGCGCTGGATGACTTGATTGAGGGTTATGTGCCAGATGCCTGCTATATCAAGTCAGCTTATGTGGTGGGGTCGAGCGGTACTGAGTTGATCCTGCACATCAACTCCCCCAGCGGTACATTGGCATGGGATTCCCGCGCTGTCGGTTCTGTGACAGACAAGGGCTTCAAGGTCACGGATGGCACCGGCACCCTGACATTATCAGATATTACGATTCTGTCCGATTCGCGGGTGAGCATTACGCTGAATCGTGCGCTGGGCACCAATCCAGTGGTGCGGTATGGCTTGGACTACGGGGCAAGTAACAACCCCTCCGAGGTATCAGGCCCGCAGCAGGGTTCTTCAGGGAATTTGCGTGACAACACGTATGAGGTCTACACCGTGAGCAGCGAGGATTACTATCTGTATCACTGGTGTTGGGCAGATGAAGTAGACATTGTGATTGCGGAGAACGTGTAATGAGTATCGCTATTGCCCACCGGGTTCCGGCCAGTAGCACATCGCCCTTTGCGATTGCGGCCAGCAAGTATGACACGCCGTTCACGGATGCCGAGGTGGGAGCCTATGAGCACTGGATTTTAGGCGGCACCAGTGCGAGCCTGACCGGATTAATTGCCGGGAAATCACTTACTCCGCAAGGTTCGGTGACGTACAACGCAGACCATGTGCAACTGAGCGCCGGGGCGAATCAGGGGCTTGTCACGGATTACGCCGACAGCGCCACGCCGGAGGATACGATGTGCGTGGTGATGCGTGATAACGCCGGGAATAACGTCCGGTTTATGGGTAATGATTCCCACTTACCGATTCTGTCAAATAATGACAACTCGCTGATTTACACAGAAAGCGGTATTCATACGGTGGATGACACCGGATTCAATCTCACGGCAAATACCTGGTACTTCATTGGGTTTGCGCGTTCTTATGTTGGCTTTAGCAATATCACCAGAGTGTTCATCGGTGGTTTGGGTACGCATGAGAATGCAGAGCCGGGCACTTACTCGCCTGATGTTGATGACAATCTTGGTATCGGCACGGTATCAGGTAGCGCTTCTGGTACTTTGGAGTTTGCTGAGTTTGCCTTGTTTGACCGGTGTCTCACCCTGTCGGACATGGAAGGCATTTACGAGCGGGCGAAAGTCCGGCAGGCGGATCGAGGACTAATAATCACATGAACATCCAAAAATTTATCGATGACCATATCGGCAATGACAAGCTGAAACACTTCCTGGTCGGTGGTGGCATCGGCGTATTCCTTGGGCTGATAGCCGGGGAATATTTCGGAACAATCACGGTTTTCAATGTCGAGGCAGCGGCGATTACTGCGCTACTTGGATCCACGGTGGCGGGCATCGGCAAGGAGTTTTACGACGAACGCCAGGGCGGCGATCGGGATGGCATGGACATTGTGGCGACGATCCTGGGCGGCCTGGTGGCTGCTGCGGCCTATTGGATACTTGGGTAAGGATGCAATGGCATGGATGCAAATGAATACCAGCGCCAGATAGCGGCAGTGTGGCGGAAATTGGAAGCGCACGATGACCGGCACATGGAAACCGACAAGGCGCTGGCTGTCATTGCATCGGAACTGCGCGAGGTGAAGATCCAGCAATCGGCCACCAGGGATCTGATCAGCGAGACACAGGGCGAATCCCGGCAGTTGTGGCGCGAGATCCGCGACGATATGCACACAGGGCGCATTGAACATGCCCAGCTGATTGCGGGCAAACAGGCGGAAGAACGGACGAAGGCCTGGCTGCTGACCCTGGTGGGCGGCATCGTGGGAATACTGGCAGCGCTGGGGATCCAGTGGGGCGGGGACAAGTGAATGAATGGCTGAAAAAACTGATCGAGCACGGTGGCGTATGGGCCGGCGTGGCCGCGGTCATTTACGTGGTGGGCTTCGATAACGTGCAGGCCTGGGCGGTGGATCTGATCACCGAGGACGTGGCCAAGCACGTGCAGATGGTCGAACAGACGGTGAGCGGCAACACCGAGGCGCTAACCGAAGTGAAGGAAGCCACGGACGAACAGCGACAGAGCACCGAAGAATTGCGGCGGGCAGTCGAGCGGATGACAGGGCAACTGGAAATCCTGATTCAAATGCAGCAGGGGAATACACAATGACGTGGGAATTTTTCAGCTATGAAGGCGATCCGAAACTGGCTTGTTCTTGCTGCGGTGCTCGGCGCATGGATGACACTTTTATGTCTCGCCTCGATAGCCTACGCCGTGTATGCGGTTTTCCGCTTGGCATTAGCAGCGGGTACCGCTGTCCTGTACACAATTCAGCTGTTTCATCAACGGGCGATAGCGGCCCTCACACGACAGGGCGGGCGGTAGATATTCCCATCGTCGGATCCCGGGCGTATCGGATCATTACCGAGGCGCAGACCCTGGGCTTTACCGGCATCGGTGTGAAGCAGTCCGGACCGCACAAGTACCGATTCATTCACCTGGATGACCTGGGCAATGAAGTGGCGGGCCCGCGTCCCTGGGTATGGTCCTATCCGTGAGGTAACGCCATGTCGTTCTGGTCAAAGCTGAACCCGCTGAACATCATCGAATCATTCAGTGACGCCTACCAGGTACGCCAGCAGACGAAGGCGCAGCGCATCGAGGCGAAGGCAAAGCAGGCCATTGCCGACATTGAAGGCCAGACGAAGATCCATGCGGCGAAGATCGAGGCCCGGGTGGCGGAGATCCAGCACGAAGCCAGGCTGGCCAGCCAGGACAGCGCCCAGGCCTCGAGCTATGACCTGCAGGTATTGAAGAACCGCAGCAAGACCCTGATCGATGATGTGATGATCATCGTTGTCCTGGTCTCACTGATTGCACACTTCCTGCCGGATTACGCGCCGTACATGGCCGAAGGCTGGAAAGCCATGGGCTACGGTGGCGCGCCCTGGTGGTATGAAGTCGGGATCGTGGTGGCGTTCGTCAGCACCCTGGGCGGGCTGCAGATCCTGCGGATGCTGTTGGCTCGCAAGAAACCGCCGACACAATAGCGAACAGCGGTATCTCGGTAAGGCCCAGCTTTTCCGGTGAAACCAGCGGATCCATGGACGCGAACCGCGGGCCATTGCGGTCAACGTACAGGAAGGCAGCCGGGCGCAGATCCAGGGCGGCGTTCATGCCGGCGGATCCACGACCATGAAGTGAGTCGGACCGAGCTCGGGATCCTCGCGCCAATTCAGTTCGTCAGCGTAGTCGATCCACATTCCCTGTTCAGCATCCCATTCCCACATGCAGGGCATTACCTGCACCGGTTCGGTGTTACTTGCCAGCAGCACGCGGGATCCGTCCCGCGGTGCCTGGTCGATGGATTTCCATTCACACATTATCGTCATCCTCCATTTGTCGCAGCCGCTTTTCCTCGCGCGACCAGGTTTCAAATCGTTCGATGAACACGAAGGCCAGCATGGCGCCGGCCAGTATCAGCAGGCATTTCATAACTCGAAAGTCTCGGCCAGCGGTGCGCATTCATCCGGGTGTACCAGAGCGGTGGCGCGGACCAGGCTGCGGTTCAGGGCAATGAAGTCCTGGCGCTGTGCCGGATTTGCCCTCTTCAATGTGCGCTCGATCAGATCAATGTATTCCCTGATATTCGCGCGCTCCCGGCGTTCACCGCCCGGGTACATGACCACGTACTGGCTGCAGCGCTTGAGCGTAGTATCCGGTGGCGCCTGATTCTCGCCGGCATCGATGATCACTTCCGATTCCCCATCGATCACCACGCCACGCTCCGGATCCACATGGGCGGGCTGTCCGAGATCCAGCTGATCCTCCATGGCCGCCGCCATTTGCATGACGTTCAGCGGCATGGACCGTGCCAGACCACGCTTCGCTGTTTTCTCACACATGGCAGGGAATCCCACCTGGGGATCATTCCAGGGCGAATCGCTTTTCCTGCCGCCAGGGCTGCGCGCTTTGGTGGCCATGATTTCATCGATCGAGCGAATGCAGACGATAGGCGGCCGGCCGTTCGCGCTGGCGGTTGCCCAGGCGCCGATGATCTTGCGGTCCTTTTCCCCGCCCAGCTGCCGCTTGTGGCGCACGAATCCTTCGGATCCTTCCATATAATCGAAGTCATCCCCTTCGCGAACCACGTTGCCGTTCACGGTGAATCCGCTGCGGGCGGCCATGGTGTTGTAGCCCTTGTAACCGATCACCAGCTGCGCGCTGTTCTTGAACGGGATCAGGTACGCCTGGCCGGTACTGCCGTCTACTTCCAGCCCCAGGCAGGCGGCGGACACGGCGGAATTGATCAGGCTTTGCCGGGTGCACTGCAGTAACTTCGGTGTCTTTTCCACGGACACCAGCACGGTGCGGATCAATCGATCGGCATTCACGCCGGCCGGTGCCAGCAGGGCCTGAAATTGCGGCTGCATGGCCGTCAGCTGTTTCTCTACGATAGCGAGCTCGGACATTACAATTCCCTCGTTTTAATGGTGGTGCGCACGTATTCCTTGCGGCTTTTCGTGGCGGGCACCGTGGTTTTGCTGATGTAGCACTCGATGTTCGGGGCGCTGATCATTTCATTGTCGCCGGCATAGGCGAGGATCTTCGCTTGGCAGCGCTTCACCAGATCGTCCTGGGCCTTGCGTTCGGCTTTGGCCTGTTCCCAATCCAGCAACAGATCCGCGATTTCCTGGTCGCCGTTTTTGACCGTGGCCGGTTTTACTTCCGGATACAGCTGCGCCAGGGCCTTGATCTCGCGGTCCGTGCCGCTCGGGCTCGGTTCGTCCCGGGCATCGACGCGCTGCCAAAAGGCATCGACCGCGGCAATGATTTCCTGCTGGATCTCGGGATTAGGCTGCCGGCGCCACAGCACCAGTTCATTCCCGCCGACCAGGGCAGCGATCACACCCCAGGTAGCACCGAGCACCAGCATTTGAACCTGAACCTGGATCTCGATGTGCTTCGGTGCCAGCTGTTTCTTATCGTTCCATTCATCGCGGAACACCAGCCAATCGACGTTCTTCGCTTCGACCACACCGAGGCCCAGGGAAGGATCCACTACGCGGGCATCCTCAGTGGCACCGATGCGGTATTCCGGGTGCCGGACAAACTGATCGGTTTCGGTCACTTCCAGCCCAAGGCGTTCCGCGGCCTGTGCCAGGATGATCGGCTGCAGCAATGTGCCCCAATCCATCCGCTCGTTCGGTTCGGTCTGGTCATCGAGGCCATTCACCACCTGCTGGTACAGCAGCCATTCCGTGGTGTAGGGCGACAGGCCGAATAGGGCCGGGATCTGTGTGGCGCTGAGCGCTTGCTTATTGGGATCAGGCATAGTTCGTATCACTCCGATAGGTGGTGTATTTCAGATCACCACTTGAGTAGCGGTTACTGGCCAGATCCTTCGCGTAGTTCAGTTCCAGATCTGCCAGCAGTTTGCGGGCGGTGTCGATCTCGCCGTTTTGAATGGCGGTGACCAGGCCGCGGGACAGGGATCCCTGGGGATCGATAAAGTCCCGGCCGATGGCCGCGAGCGCTTCGGCACTGAATGCCGTGCTCGATTCATACTTCAAGATGCCGACCGCTTCGTCGGCGGTCACTTCTGATTCGCATCGTTCTGCCATGGTTTTCTCCGTGGTGTGGCGGGGAGTTCATTGTCGCTGGAATCATTACAAATGTAAAGGCGCAAACTAGGAAAATAAAGAATTGTTGTGTATAGTGCAGGAAACCCATAGGAGGAAAACCCATGTCAGACAGCCCATTCCTGCCCCAGGAAAGCATGGTGACGTACATTCGCCTGCCGAAGAACCTGGTGGCCGCCCTGGACGAAGTGAGCAAAATGGAGCACCGGACCCGGGCCAGCCAGATCCGGCATATCCTGGCCGAATACGTCGAAACGAATTTCGTGATCGAGAAAAAAGCGGCCGGCTGATGATGCGGTCCAAGCGGACGCACAAGTACGCGGCGGTACCGGTGTATATCTGCACCGGCTGTGCGGGTTTCTACAAGCCCCACGTGGACACGTGCCCCGGCTGTGGCGGTGATGTACGCCGGTTCGACAGCAAGCGCGAAGGGCGCCGCTACCTGGACCTTCGGATCCTGCGCAGTGCCGGCAAGATCACGGACCTGGAACTACAGCCCTCGTTCGATCTGATGGCCGGGGACGTGCACCTGCGCCACCAGACCGGCCGGAAGATCCGCTACATCGCGGATTTCGCCTATACGGATCTCGAGCGCGGCGGCGTGCGCGTAGTCGAGGATGCCAAGGGCATGAAAACGGACGTGTACAAATTGAAGCGCGCCATCATGGAAGCCATGGGCTTTACAATTGTCGAGGTTTAACTATGTCGGGAATCACATTGCGGCGAAAAACCGCCCAGGAACAAATGCCCCCAGGGCCGTCTGTATCGCCGTCTGAGCAACGATCGGCCCAGGACGTCCAGACACAAGGGGATGGGCCCTTAACCGTGCACCTGCAGCTATCCCTGCGGCACCGGCGGTGGCTCGAGCAAATGGTGGAACTGACCGGGCATCCGGTGGAAAAGCTGATCGATCAAATGGTGCGCGCGGCCTATGCCAGGGACAGCACCAAGGGCGGGACCATCCGCCCAGGGATTGGCGGCGGTACAATGACAGGGAAACAATTCAAGGCAATCGCCCCGGATAACTGAATTCGATGGTGGTCTCCGTGTTGCCCGGTGGTGGGAGCCCCGGGCTTTTTTGTGTCAATAGCGCGGATCTTCCCGCGGGCCATTCCCTGGCGCCTGCATGGTGTCGGTCTCACAGCGGCGTTCGGCTTCCCATCGCGCGCCATCCTCGAACAGCTGCAGCACCTTTTCCAGGAATGGCACCGGCTTGAATGTCCCGGCCTTCCATTTCCAGTATTGCGCAGCCATGCGATCGGCAAAGCGCTCGAGGGCGGCATCGTCCATTTCTGACACGCGCACCGCGAACGTGGTCTGGTAGATCTCGCCTTCAGTGAAGGCCTCCACGAACCAGGCTTCGGTGCCTTTCATGTTCTCGATGATGTTCTCGATCTCGGCATCGAAGTCCGGATCTGGCCGGTCCCATCCATAGGCACGGTCGATCATGTCCTGGGTAACGCCATCCGGCAGGTTAGATAATCCCATGGTCACACTCCCAAGTATTTGCGAGCGGCAGCGCGCTCGATGCGGATGAAAGGGGCGGGCTGGCGATTGCGTTCCATAACCATCAGCCGGCCGTTCACGGTGTAGCGGACCCGGGCCCATTTCACGATTTTGCGGTAGCGGTCGAAGTTATCCATCGGTTTCCCTCAGTCGGTATTTCACAATGTCGGTCGGTTCGTTGAAGTGGTACCAGGACCATTCGTGCGCGAACCAATCTTCGCGGATCCGGCCATCGCGCAGCTGCACATCGACCGGCGTCATTCCTGGCACCGGCAGATCCCATCCGCCGGGCCAGTCGATCCAGTCCGCCATCAGGCGTACCAGCTGCAGTACATGGGGCGGCCTTCCCACAAATAGGCGCGGCGACTGCTGTCGATCCGGACCATGGGGCCGTTCACCATTTTCTGGAATTCAGTGCCCGGGATCTCGCTGCCAGGCTTCACGTAGCAGGCCATGGCATTGCCGGCGTTCTCGCGGCCATCCTCGCAACTACTCATTTCCGCCAGAGTCACCTTGCTGCCCTTGACCGCCTTCACCACGTAGAAGTCCACATTGGTCTGGTCATAGCCCCAGCTGGCCACCAGCACAGTGCCGGGCACGATCTGCGCCAGGAATTCCGCTTTCGCTTCCTTCCGTGCCGCTTTGTCCTGTTCCTTGCGATCGATCCGGGCGGCCCACTGGTCTACTTTCTTCGCGGCCCATGCCTCGAGTCTGGCCATATCCTGGAACCAGTAGCTTTCCTCGGGCTTGCTGGCTCGGGCGCTTTGGTAGGCCCTGCCGCAGATCCGGTCATTGTTCATGTATCCGTAGATCACCGCGCCAGGCGCCGCTTTCTTCGGCCGGATCACGAACAGCTTGTTTTCTGGAATCATTTGCATTGTTCCGCCTCCATTTCGTTGGCTACCTTGCCGATCACTTCGGCCATGTATTCGCCAACATCGTTGTAGTAAGTGGCCTGACGAATCAGGGCACGCAGCTGAACCCGGCATTGCTTGGCGGCACGCTCGAACACTGCAGGCACATAGCGCACCTGGGCATCCGGAATGCCCCGCCGGGCACAAAACACTTCAAGTTCCTTGGCAACGATCAATTCCATGGGGTTTTTCTCCGTGGTCATCAAAGGACAGGGACAGTAAATCACAAACCTTTACCGATGTAAAGAAAAAACCTTTACAAATTATTCAGGGTAGGGCACACTACAAATGCGCCGGAATAAGCCGGCCAATCCAACGGAGACATACCAATGACACAAATCAACTACGAAGCCATGGAACGGGAACAGACCTATGTGCCCGAAAACCTGCGCGGCGGCATCCAGCGCTGGATCGATCTCGGGATCCGTCCAGGCGACTGCCTGTGCGCCTTCCTGACGAATAACCTGGTCGGTGTGGTCAATCGTGCGGATCCGTCCATCACGCCCCACATCGCCAGCATCGTGCGCTGGCTGGCCTGTTATGCCCCTATGGGATGCTGGGGATCTGAGGCCCGCATGGACGAATGGAAACAGCAGCTGAACAAGGCGGCCGCAGAATCCGCTTGACAGCAACAAACAACAACATTAGGCTGTGGTCAGCTGATGGGGATCGGCTGACACACCGCGAAACTGAGAGCCTTTTAGCGTAGGGCTGCCTTTTCATGTTTTCGTGGTGGACATGAATACACAGGCATCCCCTAAGCCCTACACTAAAGGGCTTTTTTGTGCCTGGCGAAAACGCTGCGGAGAGATATGTCGAGGCACCGCCTTCACTCACCGGCCGCAGTGTAAGCGGTAGAAGATTGCCCACGCCGCAACTGAGTCCGAAAGGCAGAGCAGGGGCTGGACCGTGCAATGAACGGGAACGCTGCCAACTGGATCTAATCTTGCTAATGGTCCAGGTCCAAATGACGCCGCGGCTCCGTCGAGCATCATAAGGGCAAAGGGACCAGGTTCCGGTTACTGCTGGGGCTGGGGTTCCTTTGTCCTTCACTCAACCGCCCACCATCAAGCATCAGCCCACTACCTAAAGAATTACCACCAGTAAGTTCTTTTTTTTTGACGCCGCCTGCCCGTTTGTTATGTGACATGACATAATTACAAATCAATGTAGAATCTGAACTGATGTAATGCTAGGATGCAGGCATGGAATTAAAGCGAATCCCGAAAACCGATCGCCCGATTCTGACGTCACTTTTACATGACCGTCCGCATTTGGAGACCGTTGCCGATGTTCGGTCAGAAATGATCAATGTTTACCATGAACAGCGCTGCGGTGTGATTACTGCCAACGAAGCGAAATGGCTGATCAATTCCCTGCGCTGGGTCCTGGAAACCATGAAGGTCGAGCTCGCGCAGAAAGTGATTGATGACGAACGGGCAGCACCATTCAGCGGCATGAGCATTACCTTGAAGCTGGACGGTGAAGGCAACCGGATGGGATTCAGCGAGCGATACTTAAAGACCAGGGATGACTTTCACAATGTCACAGGAAGCGCGAAGGAAGTAGCAGAAAAGCGGCCACTGAGGATTATCAGCGATGAATCAGCAGATCCTGAAAGCGAGTGAATACGCTGCCATGGCACACACAGGCCAGGTACGTAAGTTCACCGGTGAGCCCTACATTCAGCACTGCTACAACGTCCGTGATCTGGTGGCCAGTGTGATCGATAACCAGGACGCGATCTGCGCCGCGGTGCTGCACGATACGATCGAGGATACCGAGATCTGCTACCAGGACATTGTGGATAACTTCGGGGATAGTGTGGCCGGCATGGTCGCAAGCCTGACAACCGTCGATGGCCGGTGCAGTGTGGCCTATAACCTGATGCTGAAAGGCATCGATGCCGATGTGCAGACCGTCAAGCTGGCGGACATTCTGGATAACCTGAGCGGTGCATGGGATGCCGAACCGGAATTCCTGGAACGCTGGATCCCGAAGAAAGCGGCACAGCTGCGCGTATTGACCCGGGGATCCCACAGCCTGCGCGTGCGTGCAATGGCCGCCCTGGGTGATGCAGCGACCGCCCTGGCGTCGAAACAGGAACAGCTGGGCATTGATCTCGAGCTCGAGGAAATGGGATTGTGAAACTATCCAGCGGCATGGAAGCCAGGGAACTGATTGCCAGGGCCAGTGCTTGGTGGGATGCAACCGGCCGCCATGCGGTGAATCAATCCTTTAACCAGGAACGCAAGCGCGGCACGTTCAAGGCCGCCACCAACAATGCCCCGGGATTCAAGATTGCGGACACCGATGAAACCGTGCTGCCGTCCGGGATCCTGAACCGCCTGCCATGGGATGCCCTGCAGAAGGATGAACGGATGCGGATCTGCCAGGTATACCACCAGGTCATGGTGCTGGACCGCCAGAACGGGTATGACGTCGACGATCCTGGTCACTTCCGCAACGTGGCCGCACGCCGGGAAAAGAGCAAAGGGCATTGAGCGGTTACGTTCCGTCCTTTGATTTCAGCGGATCCCCGACAGCGGGACAGTTTATAGCCGACGAAGAATCATTCGTTCGCGTGCTTTTGGGCCCGGTGGGCTGTGTCGCTGGCGATACGCTGATCGTTACAGAGCATGGCCTGTTGCCCATCGAGCGGATAGATCGGCCAATGCGCGTTCTAAGCTGGAACGATCAGACCAGTCAATTCCAGCTTTCTCCAAGTGGCGGTGCGTTCCCAAAAGGTAAGGACTATCTGATCCGAGTGACAACCACGCGCGGAGAATTTGTCGCAGCCGAACATCACCGCGTTTTTTGTTCAGATCATACGTATCGACGCGTCGATCAACTGGCTGTCGGCGACAGGCTATCTTTAAGTTCTCGCGCCCTGGCTCGCTCCATTG
The DNA here is from genome assembly GCA_052031745.1 of Marinobacter sp. Lineage (GTDB taxonomy): Bacteria > Pseudomonadota > Gammaproteobacteria > Pseudomonadales > Oleiphilaceae > Marinobacter. The sequence goes on from JBPEXK010000171.1 coordinate 21,118, forward strand.
CGGGCATTGCCCTTGGATGGTGTGGCGAAGGTGTTCCCCGTTGGAAGCGAAGATCCGTAGATTCTCTGGCGCGTTATGCAGCGTCAGCCCGTCGATATGGTCGACAATTTCTGTCGGATCCAGGTACCGCCCGATCTTCTGTTCCATCACGTGACGGTGCTCAAACATTATTTTCCCTTGCCTGTTTGGCCGCTGCCGGGCATAGGGATGCCCCTGGTCAACTGTCACCAGCACATAACCATCCCGGTCAATCCGGCGGCCACACACAAACTGATGATTCCCGGCGCCAGGCTGGGCGCCTTGGTTCGGCCTGGGCACATCGATCCGCATCAGGATCTTGCGCACCGTGGAATGCGGCACTGACGTCAATTCGGCAATCTGTCGGGCAGTTCGCACGCCGTCTGACAAAGCGATTATGTGGTCGATCTTTTCCTGGCTGGTTGCTGCGGGCATTTGACGGTTACTCCGTATCCGAAAGCACCATCGTATCCATACAGCGTGAAGCTGTAAAGAAACCGTATTGGGATATGCAGGTATTGGATACGAATAACTACGTTACCGCAGACGGCGCGATCCATCACAACAGCGGTAAGTCGGTGGCCTGCTGTTGCGAACTGATGCGCATCGCCATGATGCAGGAACCGGATAGCAAGGGCTACCGTAAGTCCCGCTTCGCCATCGTCCGGAATACATCGCCGGAACTGAAAACCACCACGATCAATACCTGGCGCGAATGGTTTCCGGAAGAATCCTGCGGGCCCGTCAAAATGAGCTCGCCCATACGCCACCACATTAAGATCCCGCCCAGGCGCGGACAGCCGGGCATCGATGCGGAATTCCTGTTCATCCCCCTGGACAGCCCGAAGGACGTCAAAAAGCTGCGCTCGCTCGAGCTCACTGCCGCCTGGATCAACGAAGCCAGCGAAGTCCCGTTCGCCATTATCGACATGATGCGCAAGCGGGTGGGCCGGTATCCATCGATGCGCGAAGGCGTCCAGGCAGTTCGCCATTGCGTGATCCTGGACATGAACGCGGTGGACGAAGATCACTGGCTTGCGCAGTTCTACCATGAGACACCGCACGGCTGGGCGTTCTACATTCAGCCGCCTGGCGTGCTCGAGGTCGAGCCATTACCCGATGGTGGATTCAAGGCCGAGGATGGCCAGATCTTCCCGGCTGATGCCCAGGTAGTACCGGAATGCGGGCGCCTGTGGATCACGAACCCGAAAGCGGAAAACCTGAAATACCTGATCAAGGGCTACTACGAACAGGCTGTGTCCGGATCCTCGCTCGATGTGATTCAGCGGGATCTGCAAGGCAAGTTCGTTTACGTCCAGGACGGCAAGCCGGTCACGCCGCAGTACAACGATGAAGTGTATTCGTTCGATGATCTGCCGCTGTTGAAGGATTCCGAACTGATCATCGGTGCGGACATTGGCGGATCAACACTAAACCCGGCGTTCGTGATTGCCCAGCGCCATCCGCGCAGTAACTGGCTGATCCATGACGAAGTGGTGTGCACGGACATGGGCCTGGACAATGCGAGCTCGGCACTGCGGCACCGCCTGACCGCTGACCACCTGCAGGGCCCGGGCGTATTCCTGGGGCGCGGGTACGGTGACCCGGCTGGCGTGAAGCGCGATGAACTGTATGAAACCGCAGTATTTGATCACCTGAAATCCCGCGGGATCCAGATGCAGCCGGCGCCATCGAACGAGATCCGCCTACGCATTGAATCGATCAATTCCGCCCTGGGCAGGATGATTGACGGCAAGCCCGGGCTGATGATCCACAAGCGGTGCAAGATGCTGCGCAAAGCCCTGGCCGGATCCTGGCATTACAAGCGCCTGCAGATTGCCGGCGAGGAACGCTACCGGGAAACCCCGGACAAGAACCATCCCTATTCCGATGTGGCGGACGCCTGCGGGTACCTGCTGATGGGCGGCGGTGAGCACCGCAACCTGACGAAAGGCGGCGAGCGGCACGATACCAATAAAACCTACCAAGCCACGGTAGACTTCGACGTGTTCGCCACATGATTCACCTGGGCGAATGCCAGCCACAAACCTGGTACGCGGTATTCTGCCCCGCCCAGGCCGGTGAGCCCTTGCCCTGGTGGCTTCGCCTGGTCACGTCCCCGGGCTATCGCCATGTGTTCCTACTGCAGGATCTGGACGGTGTGGCCGCCCTGATGATCGATACCCCGAAGCTGCAATTCTGGTCTGATGTGATGCCGGCGCCAGCGCTCGAGGTCGCCAAACAGTTCAGCGCCATCGGCTTCCCGGTGCTGCGGATGCGGTCAACCGTTACATATCACTACCATTTCCCTAGTCCGTTCACATGCGTGAACCTTGCAAAATCGGCCCTTGGCGTCCAAGATTGGCGAATCTGGACACCGAAGCAGCTGCACGGTGCCCTACTGGCGCGAGGCGCCGAGGATATTTGCTGATGGGAAAAACCGTAAAGAAGATCTTCGGCATCAAGGATCCGAAAATTCCCCGGGAAGATTTCGCCGCCGCCCAGGAAGCCAAAAAGGCCGCGGAAGCACGCGAATCCGAACTGCAGCGGCGCCTGTCAAAGCGCGGCCGATTAGGCCGGGCAGCCCAGGGCCGCAACCTGCTGATCTCAGAATCTGAAACCGGAACGGAGCAATCGACCCTTGGCTAGACGACCAGGCAGCCGCGGCCGCAATGATTCCGTGGTACAGGTACGGGTGAACCGACCAGGGCGCCCAGGCGGAACACGACCGGAAACACCTGACGAACGAGCGGCAAGGCTCAATGCCCCGGGCGCCAGGATCATCGACAGGCGCGAAGGCCTGCCGGTGTTTGAATCCCTGAATGCCGCATTCACGCGGGAAGAAGTGTCACGTGGCGCCAGCCGCCGGCCTATTTCTCGCTCAGTCCTGGGGAGCAATCCCGACACACCTGGCGTAGGCCAGGAATTCTTCGTGGGCGACCAGCGATTCCTGCGCACGGCAGAAGGCTTTGCCGGCCTTAGCCCCCGAGAGCGTGCCGGCTTTGTAACGCCAACCGATAGTTTCAACCTGTTCGGAGTCCAGGATGCTGACGTATTGCGCTCGCAAGCTGGCGCGCCTCGCGGCCGCCGCGGTATTGGCCGCCGCCGGTTACTGTTTGGTGGTGAAGTCGGTGTTCAGCGCGGTACTGCCCCGGCGCTCCGGCGAGCCCTTGCAGCCAGCCAAGGACAGAACGGGCAGCTATCGGAACCGAGCACACTCGGATGATCACAGCGGCCAGCGAGCGCGAGAAATACCGGCGCATATGGACGCATAAGGAATACCGCCGCGCATCCCCTGCCGGCCGTCATCGCGCCCTCGTGCGCGCTACCCTTTTGGATTATGGCTGCCAGTCAATCATTGATTTCGGCTGCGGCACCGGTGAATTGGCGGCTGATCTTGCCGATTCCGTCGAGGGCCCGGTGACCGCTGTCGATTTCGCCCTGGACGTGTCGGTGACGGATCCCGCCGATCGAATTGAATACCGCGATCACTGCCTGTGGGATCTGCCCGCGGATCTGCCGGTCCATGATCTGGCGATCTGCTGTGACGTCATGGAGCACCTACCCGAAGAACGCATCGATGCCGCCCTGGAAGGCATGGCGCGCGCAACCGGTAAGGCCGCATTCTTCACCATTTCCCACGTTCCCGATGGCCATGGCCGCCTGATCGATGACACCCTGCACCTGACCGTGCGCAAGCACCGGTGGTGGTTCGACCGCCTGGCTATGCAGTTTCACGTGAAACAGTTCGGTGTCCTGGTGCGCGGAACGTCCTGGTACGTATTGGAGCCCTTCAATGCCGGCTGACAAAATCGACACCCTGCTGGCTCGCCATGCGCGGGCCTGGCGCGTCCGGGATGACTGGCGGGCCCTACTCGAGGATGCCTACCGGTATTTCCTGCCGAACCGCAACCTGTACCACAACGAAGGATCGAACAAGCAAGGCGACAAAAAGGCCGATGTGGTGTTCGATTCCGTAGGCCAGACCAGTCTGATCAATTTCGCCAACCGGATCCAATCGGACATGCTGCCGCCAGGGCAGCGCTGGGCGGAACTGGTGGCCGGTCCGTTCGTGCCCGAAGATCTGCAGGACGATCTGAACACCAAGCTCGAGGATGTGACGAAGCGGGCCTTCGCGGTGATCCATGCCAGCAACTTCGACACCGCCATCGGTGAGGTATTGCTGGATCTCGGCATCAGTACCGGCGCCATGCTGATCCTGGAAGGTGACGCGATCCATCCGGTGAACTATGTGCCGGTACCGCTGCACCAGATTGCGCTCGAGGAAGGGCCCTGGGGATCCGTCGACGGCGTGCACCGCCGGCACAAGATCTGCGCCGACAATATCCTGGGCCAATGGCCGGATGCCAAACTGAACGATACCCTGCGCGAGCTCGCGGACAAGCCGCCATCAGGCGATGACCAGGACAAGATCGAACTGATCGAGATCACCTACCTGGACCGCAAAGTGTTCCACGAAGAACAGCGATCCATCTGGTACTACGATGTGATTCACAAGGCATCAAAGCACCGCCTGGTGTCGCGCACCTACGAAACATTCAGCCCCTGGGTAACGCCGCGGTGGATCAAGGTGGCCGGCGAAGTGTTCGGCCGCGGTCCTGCCATCCAGGCACTGCCCGACATGAAAACCGCCAGTAAGGTGGTCGAGCTCACACTGAAAGCAGCTGCCCTGCACATCATGGGCGTGTGGGCCGGTGTCGACGATGGCACCCTGAACCCCAATACCGTGAAGATCGTGCCCGGTGCCGTGATCCCTGTCGGATCCAATGGCGGTGCCCGCGGTCCGTCACTGCAGCGCATGGATCCCCCGGGCCGGTTCGATATTGGCAATGTCGTGCTCGAGGATCAGCGCGTCCAGATCAAGCGCTTCCTGCTGGATGACCAGCTGCCGCCGCAGACCGGATCCGTCCGCAGTGCAACCGAGATCATCGAGCGGGTGAAAGCCCTGGCGCGTGACATTGGATCCCCGTTCGGCCGCATGAAGTCGGAACTGGTGGTACCGCTGTTGCAGCGCACGCTGAAGATCCTCGAACGCCGCGGCCTGGTGGAAAAGGTCACGATCGATGGCCTGGGCGTGAAAGTCCAGGTAATCAGCCCGCTGGCACAACAGCAGAACCTGGACGATGTGGAAACCGTGATCAACTGGCTGCAGGTAATGGCCAGCTTCGATCCGAACTACATTGCCGTGAATTCCAAGCTCGAGGAAGTGTTTGCCTGGATAGGTGAGAATCTAGGCGTGCCTTCGTCACTGATCCAGCCCAAGCAGCAACGCCTGGCGGTGGTTCAGCAATTGGGGGCGGCGGGTGCGCAAGCGATTGCGTCCGGCGCCGGAGGGGAACAGATCGGCGCAGCCGGTCAATTACAGGCGGCATAATCAATGAGCAATCCGGCGGAATTTCTCAGTCAGCTGATGGGTGAAGGCTGGCAGGGATTACACAACATGGACGCAAAGGCCGAACAGGCCAATGCACAACAGCAGCACAAGCAATACGAACGGGCGGTAGCCATTGCCCGCGTGTTCCGTGGATCCGAAGGCGTCGAGGCCTTGCAGCTGTTGCAGGATGCGACCATTCATCAAGAATCGTGGAAGGTGGACCAGCTGGGCCTGGTGAATGCCTGCGGGTATGGGATCTTCCGCGAGGGCCAGAATTCGATTGTGCGGTTCATTCAACAGTGCATCGAACGTGCGGAAGCGGGACCGCCTGAAATCCCGGTACCGGAGGAAACATCGTGAGCGATGAAAAGCAGGACGGTGGCGAGAACGAGGCGCCGAAACCAAAAGCAGCGGCAAAGGCAAAGCCAGCGCCGAAACCAAAAGAGGCGCGAACCGTCCGCGAAGTAGCGCTGGAACTGGACAACCGCATTGCCGAAGTGATGCAGGCCCACGGCCGGCGTCCCGGATCCTTGCGTGCGATCCAGGCAACGGTGCGCGAGCACCTTCGGTCGAAGAATCCGATCCTGGATTCCACGGCCACACCGGCGAGCGATGGGCGACCGCTGCCGGTTCATAACCGTTAAGCGAAAGGGGTGACACATGGGTGAGGCGGCAGAACAGCAGGAAGGCACCGAAGGCCAGGAAGCTGGCGGCGGTGAAGGTGGTGACCAGGGCGGCCAGCAAGGCGCCGGTGGCCTGATGGCGACAGCACTGGCAGGACAGCAGGGCGGAAAGCCACAGGGCCAGGAAGGTGACCAGGGCGGTGACGGTGGCGACGATAATGGCGTCCGGTCCACCATCGAGCGCCCGGATTGGTGCCCGGAACAGTTTTGGGATGCTAAGGAAGGGCGCCCGAACAATGAGGCCATGGTGAAATCCTGGCAGGACACGCGCACCAGGCTGAAAGAACTGGAAAGCCAGAGCAAATACGTGGCGCCGGAATCCCCGGCCGATTACGCGTTCGAGGTCGAAGGCCTGCCCGATGGGTACAGCCTGCCCGATGATGATCCGGTCCTGCAGCTGTTCAAGGAATGCGCGCACGAAGCAGGCGTTCCCCAGGAAGTATTCAGCAAGATGGCACCGAAGCTGGTGCAGGGGATATTCAGCCTGGCGCCGGATGATTACGAACCGGTGGACGAAAATGCCGAGCGCGCCAAGCTCGGGGAAAACGCGGATCACATGATCAATTCCGTGGTCGCCCAGGCGAAGCAGCTGCAGGAACAAGGGCTGTGGACCGAGGACGAATTCAAGGAAGTGGTGATGATGAACAGCACCGCGAACGGGATCCGGGCCATGAACAAGCTGTTCCGCCATGTGATGGGCGAGGCGCAGATCCCCAGGGATGCCGGTGGCGAGGCTGGGCTTATGTCCGAGTCCGAACTGTACGCCGCCTTCCAGTCCGAGAAATACCGCAACGATGCCAACTACCGCAACGAAGTCGACGCGATGGCGAAGCGCGTGTTCGGTACCGGTCCAGCGGGCACATCAAAGCAGGGCCTGGGCGTCAACTGAATGCTTGACAAATAGCATTCGATAGTCAAAAGTTACGGGGAACGCATTACGCGACCCCGTGACGTTCGGCTTACCGCATCAGCGGCCCCGCACAATCGGCCTATCGCCATAGCGTGTTGATGATTTCGATTAACACAATGGAGATAGGCAAATGTCCAAAACCTTAGACGCAGCCGCCATTGCCTCGTTTGATGCGATGGTCAAACACGACTACCAAAACGGCGCGATCCTGCGCCCGCGGGTACGTGTCAAGACCGGTGTTGTGGGATCCACGCACCGTTTCCCGAAGATCGGTAAAGGCACCGCCACCAAGCGGATCCCGCAAACCGATGTTGTGCCGATGAACATCGCGCACGACAACGAAACCGCCACACTGGAAGATTGGAATGCGCCGGAATACACGGACATTTTCGATCAGGCCGCTGTCAATTTCAGCGAGCGCCAGGAACTGGCGACCACCATCGGCATGGCCATGGGCCGGCGCGATGACCAGCTGATCCTCGATGCCCTGGACGCGGCTGCCACGTCACTGACTGTGGACACCGACACCGGCGGCACGGGTACCGGCCTGAACACCGCCAAAGTCCGCGAAGCCAAGCGCTTGATGGACGCCGGCGGCGTTACCAAGGGTGCGGAGAACCGTACCTTCGTCATTCACGCGAATGGCCTTTCCGATCTGCTGGGCGACAGCGATGCGAACACCGTGGATAAAAACGCGGTCAAGCTGCTGGTCGACGGCGAAGTGTCCCGCTGGGTGGGCTTCACCTTCCTGGACATGGAAGATCGGGACGAGGGTGGATTGCCCACTGCAGCCATTTCCGGCGGCGGTACCTTGCGCACCAACTACGCGTTCGAGCGTATGGCGGTGGGCCTGGCGATCGGCATCGACATTCGCACCGAAGTCAACTATATCCCGGTCAAGACGTCCTGGCTGGCGAACGGCATCTTCAAGGCCGGCGCTGTGGGCATCGATGCTGCGGGTATCGTTGAAGTCGAAACCACTGAGTCATAAGCGGAGGCTGACATGGCACTGAACGAACGCAACTTCGACGCCAACGGCTCCGGATCCAAGGGGGCGGCTGCATTTCACACGTACATCAGTACGGACGATTTGCTGGCCACCATCGTTACATCGGGCTACTTCAACGATCTGTCATCGATCCTTTCGACCGGTGATCTGATCTATGTGGTAGGCACCGATGCCAGCGCCCTGGTCCGGATCTCGGTGAGCTCCGGCGTGGTATCCGTGGCCGCTACGGCGGCGATGGTATAAACCACCATGGCAAACGGGAACGGGGCTTAACCGCCCCGTTTTTGTATGAATCCAGCGAGCACGCCACACTACCCTGGATCCCATCATGGCACTGCGATTGTCATGGGCTCCGCGGCGTGCCTGCCAACTGATCTGAACAAGGCCCTGGGCCTGCACCCTGGTGCGGATCTGATTGCCGTGAATGAAGCGGCGGGCTTTCGGAAAGTCGATCACATCGTATCCCTGCACTGGCAAAAGCTGCCCTATTTCCGGTGGCTGCAGGAATCTGAGCACGGACCCGGCGCTATTTGCCATGCGGTCCCTTCACCGTCCGACATGAAATATTGGCAGGACGATTATCCGGCGGTCGATTATGCCTGGCCGTCTGCCCATACCAGGGCGACCAGCGGATTCGCCGGCGTAAAGCTGGCCTTCATGCTGGGTTATACCACGGTGGTGATGGCCGGCTGTCCGATGGTGGGCGGCGATGGTTACTACTGCGACACACATCCCGGCGGGCCTTCGGATCCGCGCCTGGGGCTGGAAAGCAGCACTGCCACGATCAATCGTTTCTACCGCGAACAGTTCGCCAGGGAATGCAGCAAGTACGCACCACACCTGCATTCAATGAGCGGCTACACGCGCGAGTGTTTGGAGAAGGTGAATGGCCGCTTCGCTGACGTCCGTCAAGCTGTGTAACCGGGCCCTGTTGCGCCTGGGCGAACCGGCTATCGAGTCCTTCGAGGGCTCAGATCTCGGATCCACCTGTGAAGAAATCTATGCGGACGTGATCGGCAGCATCCTTGCTGAACATCCCTGGCGGTTCACCATGGCGAAGAAACGCCTGGCACAGCTGAGCACCGCGCCGGCCAACGAATGGCGTTATGCGTACCAGCTGCCCAGCGACATGAACCAGGGCCCCTATACCGTATTCTCGAGCGAGGAAACCAGTGCGCACCCTGTCGCGGATTGGGAGATCTTCGGGGATACCCTGATGACCGACCATGAACTGATCGTGATCGACTACCAGAAAGCGGTGAGCGAATCCCTGTTCCCGGAATGGTTCGGCCATTTGGTGGTGCTGGCATTGGCGGCCGCTCTGGCGCCGATCGTCACCGACAGTTCATCCATTGCCCAGGAATACTTTCAGCGCGCCTATGGATCCCCGGGCCAGAACCGCCGCGGTGGATACTTCGGGACCGCTGTGCAGATCGACAGCGCCAGCAATCCGAACGATGCGCTTATTGCCAATGACTTGATTATTGCCAGGCAAAGCTGATGGCCGAAGTCCTGCAAACGAATTTCGTTTCGGGTGAACTGGATCCCAAGGCGTTCGGCCGCATCGACATTAAGCAGTATTTCCAGGGCGCGGAATCCCTGCGCAATTACCTGGTGCTGCCGCAAGGTGGCGCAACCCGCCGGCCTGGGCTGGAATACCAGGCGGAACTGGTCAACAAAATTACCCGCATCGATTCCGGTATCACCATCAGCACGCCAAACGGCGGCACCGGTGCGAATGCCAACGATGATGACCGGGATACCCTGGTCGAAACCACTACAGCGATTGGCACCACGGATCCGTATGTGGTGGTGCACTATGACCTGGGCGAAGCGAAAACCGTCCTGTTTGCTGATGTGAAGGGCGCATTCATCGATGGCGCCAATGACGGCGCGGGCTTCAAGATCCAGTACAGCACCGATGATGCCACATGGTCCGACCTGGGCGCAGAGATCCCGATCATCGAGGATATAGGCGTTACCCGCCGGCGCACCGGACCGATCGAGGCGCGCTACTGGCGGTTCGCCCGGGATGGCGATGCGACCGATCTCGGCACCGACACCGTGACCCTGGCGGAATTCAACCTGTACGAAGATGCCGGCACCCTGTCGGATTCGCGCATTATTCCGTTCCAGTTCAACACCGAACAGCGCTATGTCCTGGTGGCGACCGAGGGCAATATCCGGGTGTACCTGGATGGCGTGGTGCAGTCCGACATTCCGGCGCCGTACACTTCGGACCAGCTGGCAGAGATTGCCTGGACACAGGCCTTCGATTCGCTGCTGATCTTCCATGCTGACGTGCAGACTCAATTCGTCCAGCGCCAGGGATCTGACACCGAATGGCAGAGTAATCCCCGGGTGTTTGATTTCATCCCGAAGCACGCGTTCGAGGAAATCCGCACGCAGCCGGCGACAGCGATCACGCCGGACGGTCTCGAGGGCGTGGTGGGAATCACCGCCGGCGTGGCCACCTTCACCGCGGACCATGTGGACCAGTTCATTGACGGCAATGGCGGCCTGGTGCGCATCGTCACGTTCGTATCGACCACGGAAGTGAAGGCGGCGATTGTGATCCCGTTCTTCAATACCGATGCCATTCCCGCCGGATCGTGGGATCTGGTGGAAGGCTACGAAGATGCGTGGAGCGATGCCCGGGGGTGGCCGCAGTGTGGGCAGTTCTACGAAGGGCGCTTGTTCGTGGGCGGCACCGCATCATTGCCGGCGAACCTGTGGGGATCCCGGTCCGGTCTGTTCTTCGATTTCGACCCGGGCCAGGCGCTGGATGACGAAGCCATCGGCGCGGTGATCAATGCGAACGAAGTGGTGGACATTCGCCATATCCTGGGCGTTCGGAACCTGCAGATCTTCACGTCGAGCGGCGAATACTACGTGCCGCAGAATGCCAGTGAACCGCTGACGCCGAAGAATTTCCGGGTGGTCCTGGCCACAGGCAAGGGCATCGAGAAAGGCATCCGCCCGGTGTCGGTGTCTGGCTCGGTTTTATTCCTGCAGATCCGCGGGCTGTCGGTCCGGGAATTCCTGTTCAATGAGCTCGAACAAAGTTACGTCGAGGCGAATATCTCGCTGCTGAGCTCGCACCTGCTGAATTCACCGCGGGACATGGCGATCCGCAACAGTGTCAGCACCGACGAATCCGACCTGCTACTGGTGGTGAATGGGGACGGCACCATTGCCGCCCTGACCACCTTGCGGGATCAGAACGTCACCGCATGGTCCCCGCTGGACACCATGGGCACGATCCTGCAGGTAGGCGTCGATTTCACCGAGATCTATTTCGTGGTCGAGCGCGAAGTGAACGGATCCACGGTGCGCTATCTCGAGCGCTTCAATTCCGATCACCTGCTGGATTCATCCGTGCGAATCACGGCCGGCCTGCCGACCGACACATTCAGCGGCCTGGATCACCTGGAAGGCGAAACGATCAAGGTAGTGGCCGATGGCAATGTGCTGGCGGACGTCACCGTGTCCGGTGGATCCGTAACGATCGAGCGCGATGCCGAGGACTATGTGGAATTTGGCTGTGACATTACGACCGAGATCAAGGATATGCCGGTGGTGGCATCCCTGGAAACCGGAACCAGCCTGGACGGGAAGAAGCGGATCCAGCAGGTAATGCTCGAACTGTTCGAGACCAAGCACGTCGAGATCAACGGCAACACGGTCCCGTTCCGTATGTTTGCCGAGGCAGGATCTGGCTCGCCCCTGAGCTCGGAATCGCCCCTGTATTCCGGGCGCAAGGTGGTGGGCGGTATTCTCGGCTGGACCGAAAAGGCCCAGGTAACATTGACACAGGACGTGCCGGCGCCAATCACGGTGCTGGCCGTCCAGAAACGCGTACTGATAGGGTAAGACTATGGCACAGGCATTACCGTACATCATTGCCGCTGCCGCCGCTGGCGGAGCGATTGCGTCCGCGGAAGCCCAAAAGTCGCAACTGGATTTCCAGGCGAAACAGCAGGATTTCCAGGCAGACGTCGAGGCGGTGCGGGCAAAGCAGGAACAGAACAAAGTCCGCGAGGCCTTGCTGCGCACCATTGCGAAGAACCGGGCGGCGGCCTTTGGATCTGGCATCGACGCCGGGAGCTCGAGCATTCAGGCGATCCAGCAGTCTGCCATTGCGAACGCGGTCCGGCTGCAGACGAACATCGAGCGCAATTCACAGTTCCAGCAATCCGCCCTTCGCCAATCCGCATCCCTGGCGCGCTCACAGGGCCAGGCAGCGCGGCGTATTGGCATCGTCCAGGCGATCGGTGCCGCCGGCCAGGCCTTCGTCGGTGCCAGTGGTGTCGGCAGTCCTGGCGGTGGTGCTGCCCCTGCAGGCGGCGCCAGCAATCCGGGAGTAGCAACTGGTGGCTGAACGCACTGATCGCCTGGTAGCACCGCCGGAGACTGGCACGATCCAGCCCAGGCCCCTGGTGCGCGGTGACGATGGTCAGGCCAAGTTCCTGATGCAGCTGTCGGAAACCCTGTTCCAGCTGAACGACCAGGTAATCAAGATGCGCGCCAAGTCCGTCACCAAAAAGGCGGCTGCGCTGGGCACACAGGCAGGCCTCGAGGGCGTGCCGGAATTGCGCACGGACAACACGCTGGCAGCCGAGGCGTTCAATAAGGCGGCCCTGCTGACGTTCAAGAACCAGCTGGAAATCAGCACCGGCCAGGCGGTGGACCGCATCGCCGCCGAACACCAGGGCGATCCGGATAGCCTGCAGCAGGCCCTGGCGGCCTACACACAGCAGACGGCGAACACCCTGGGCGAACAGCTGCCCCAGGCAGTACCCGATTTCCTGGGCTATGTAGGGCGCATCAGCCGGCCGAAGATCTCGGCAGCGCTGGACGTCGAACAGCGGGTGATCCGGGAAAGCCAGGAAGCCACGGTGAACCAGCGGCTGGACCAGCTGAACACCGATCTCGATTCTCTGGTCACCAGCTTCGACGGATCCGAGGAATCCATGATCGGCCTGGTGTCGCACATTGACGATATACGCCAGCTGTATGTGCAGAACGGGCCAAAAACCGCCTTCAAGATTGGCGACGAAGAATTCGCGGCGGATCCGACCCGGGGCGGCCTGTTCTCGCCAGTCGAGATTGAACAGGACGTGCGCGCCCTGACCGATCGTGTCGAGGATGCCAGGATTACCGCGGAGTTCGATGCCGCTGACCGTGCCGGCGTGGGCGGGCAGTTCATTTCAGCGCTGATCGATGACACCGAACTGGTGCCCGACGATGCCCGGAAGCAGAAACTGATCGGATCGCTGTTCACGCGCATGAATCGCCGCGTGCAGGCTGCCGAGGCAGACCTGGACAACCAGGAGCGGGACCGCACCGAACGCCACAGGGCGGGCGATCAGCAGCTGACCAGCCTGTTACTCGAGGGCAACCTGACCCGCGAGGATGTACTGAAAGCCCTGGAACAGGACCAGATCAGCGGATCCGCCGCCCGGACCTTCCGATCTGCCCTGGCCAGCGGGGAAACCGTCATCGAGGATCCGAACCTGGCAGCGACCATGCGCCTGGATCTGCTGGAATTCAGCGAACAGGACATTTTGAACGAGCCCGAATTGAAGCCAGAGACCAAGCGGGATCTGATCGAGCGGCGCCGGAAGCTGGTCGAGGAAGGCGAGGATGAAGCGGTCAAGGAAGGCAAGCGCCGTATCAAGGCGCAGATCGGTGGCGCCATTGACGGCGTGCTGTTGGGATCCATCGATGCCAAGCGGGCCCGGGAAGTGGGCGATG